>JABGZB010000388.1 GCA_018674955.1 Verrucomicrobiota bacterium
CGATCGATCTACACCTCAAGGGTCTACGTGATCTTGGTGCAAAAGTCCGCGTCGAGGCCGGTTATGTACACGCCAAGGCCAAGCAACTGATCGGCGGCGAGAGCTTCCTCGGCGGCCGTTGCGGCCCCACGGTACTCGGCACGGCAAACATGCTGATGGCCGCGAGCTTGGCCAAGGGCAGAACACTCATTCACAGCGCCGCCTGCGAACCAGAGATAGAGGACTTGGCCATTTTCCTCAACGCGATGGGCGCAAGAATTTCCGGGGCGGGAAGCCCGACGATCACCATCCAAGGCGTGCGACGACTCAAGGGAGCAGAGCACCGTGTGATCCCCGACCGGATCGAGGCAGCAACCTACGCCCTCGCCGGTGCGGTGACGGGCGGCGACGTGACATTGCGCAGCTGCAACCCCAGCCACCTTAGCGCGGTGCTTGACAAAATGCGCGAGACCGGCGTGCGAATCGACACCGGGCGCAACACCCTTCGCGTCCGCCCCGGCAAACAGTTGCGCTCGGTGGACATCACCACCATGCCGCACGCCGGTTTCCCGACCGATGTGCAGGCTCAAATGATGGTACTCATGCTCAAGTCGCCGGGAATCAGCATCATCACCGAGCGGATTTTTGAGTCGCGCTTCATGCACGTGAACGAGTTGTCACGGATGGGAGCAGACATCTCGATTGAGGGGCCAAGCGCGATCGTCAAGGGCGGCCAACCGCTCAGCGGCGCGGATGTCATGGCGAGCGATCTTCGGGCTTCGGCAGCCTTGGTCTTGGCCGGCATGGCGGCCAAGGGCGTCACTCGGGTGAACCGCGTTTACCACATCGATCGCGGTTACGAAAACATCGACGGCAAACTCCGGGCGCTCGGCGCGAACATTTCTCGCGAACCGGGCCAGTAGACTAGACCAGGCAGCAATGAAGAAACGGTCTTGCCCTGCGAGGAGGGCTGGGCAAGGTGGACGCGAACCGAAAATTGACCGATGAACGACACACCCGATGACACAAAACCGCTTGCTTGGATTACCGGAGCCGGCGGCCTGATCGGCAGTCATATTGTCCGAGCGGCGGCGGTGCACGCACCAAATTGGAGGGTTCGCGGCTTGACTCGCAGCGACTTCGACTTGAGTGATTTCCCGGAAGTCCAACGGCAATTCGAGGCCGACCTGCCGCAACTCGTGATTCACTGCGCCGCGATGAGTGACCCCACGGTTTGTGAGACGCAGCACACCCTCACACGACTGGTCAACAGGGAAGCGACGTTTTATCTGTCCGGCTTGGCGCAAGATATCCCGATGATCTTTATTTCATCCGACCTCGTATTCGACGGCAAACACGGCAACTACACCGAGCAAGATGAACCGTCACCTCTGACCTTTTACGCCCGAACCAAGGCGGAGGCGGAGGCTCTCGTACTCGCAAACCTGCTTCATAGCGTGGTGCGCACTACGCTCACCGCCGGCAAGTCACCCAACAGCGATCGCGGCATCGAGGAGCAACTCAGGCTCCGCTGGGCCAAGGGCGACACCGTGAAGCTATTCATCGACGAGTATCGCTGCCCCATCCCGGCAGAAGTCACCGCTCGCGGAATCTGGGAACTGGCCTTGGCCAAGCGCCCCGGCCTGTACCATTTGGCCGGCAGCCAGCGATTGTCTCGCCTCGAGATCGGCCAAGCGATCGCCGAGAGTCACCCGGAGTGGAACCCGAAAATCGAGTCGTGCAGCCTACGCGATTATGACGGTCCGCCGAGGGCGCCCGACACGTCGCTCGACTGCGGTAAACTCCAGCAGATTCTTTCGTTCCCGCTGACCGGGCTTCGCGAATGGCTGGTTTCCAGCGCAACTCAACCGGCATGAAGCCGTATCGCGGCCGCATCGCCCCGACCCCCACCGGCCTGCTTCACCTTGGCCACGCGCAGACATTTTGGATCGCCCACCAACGCGCGCGTCAAGCCGGTGGCAAACTCGTATACCGGACGGAAGACCTCGACTCGCAACGCTGCAAACCTGAATTTGCGGATGCCGCGCTGGAGGACTTGAATTGGCTGGGCATCGACTGGGACGAGGGGCCGGACAGCGGCGGCGATCACACGCCGTACACCCAAAGCCAACGGATCGGGCGCTACCGTGAACTCCTCGAAACGCTGAAAGCCCTCGGCTTGGTTTACCCGTGCTGCTGCTCACGCAAGGACGTGAGAGACGCTGTGACGGCCCCGCACGAGACCGGCGATGAGCCGATTTATCCCGGCACCTGCCGCCCTGCGCTTGGCCAAGTTGCCACTTTTGAGATCGGCGAAGTGGAACGGGTGAATTGGCGTTTTCGTGTGCCATTCGCCGAGACGATCACGTTTGAAGACGGCCGACTCGGGCCGCAGTCGTTCACCACTGGCGGGGACTTTGGTGACTTCGTGTTTTGGCGTCACGACGATGTGCCCAGTTACCAAGTGGCCGTGGTGGCCGACGATCACGACATGGGCATCACCGAAGTTGTTCGCGGCGAGGACTTGCTCAAGTGCACCGCCCGCCAACTGCTCATTTACCGCGCACTTGGCTGGGAAGCCCCGGCGTTCCATCATTGCCCGTTGGTCACCGATGAAGACGGCAAGCGCCTCGCCAAGCGCCACGACTCACTCAGTTTGAAAACCATGCGCGAAGACGGGCTTACACCGGAAATGATTCGCGCAAGATTCATTGAATAACGCTCCACACCCTCAAGTCGGTGCGTTGCTATTTGGCAAAAAAGTAGGTTGCGAAAACGAGAGTTCCCAGTAGCATTTAAGCAGGTCGAACGCCCAAGGCTCTTGGTCCAAACGAGGTTAAACAATGAAACAGACTTCGACGATTTACGCGTTAGCGGTGGTGATGGCGATCATTGCCGCGCCGCAGGCTGAGCCGCTACCCACTCCGTCGCAACGTTTTGGGGACGAGGCAAATGCAGAGGTGGCGAGTTTCCGGAAGCACGTGATTCCACTGCTTGGTGTCCGGGGCTGCAACGGGAGGGAGTGTCACGGTTCCTTCTCCGGCAAGGGAGGTTTTCAACTTTCGCTCTTCGGCTACGAGTTCGACAAGGATCACGAAGAGATCGTTCGCGACGAGGACGAGATTCGCGTCAACCGCGACCAGCCAGAAAACAGCCTCATCCTCATGAAGCCTACCATGCAGGAAAAGCACAAGGGCAAGCTGCGTTTTGAAAAAGACAGCTGGGAATATCGGCTTCTTTTGAGTTGGATAAAAGATGGCGCAAAAAACGATTCAAAACTGACCCCGGAATTCGAGGGTCTCGAAATCGTTCCTCCGTCATTGCGGTTCACCGAGTCCGGGCAATCGCAGCGCCTTCAGGCAATCGTCCACTGGACGGACGGTTCAATCGAAGACGTTACCGAATTGACTCGGTTTCGCAGCAACGATGAATCGATCGTTACGGTGAATGAGATCGGCGTCGCCACCGCCACCGGTAGGGGTGACACTCACATCATTGCCTTTTACGACAATGGAATTCAACCGGTTCCGGTTTGTCGGCCCGTCTCCGACAAACTTGGCGACGCCTACCCCGAGGTCCCCGCTACAAGTGAAGTGGATCAACTAATCGTGGCCAAGCTGCGAACGATGGGGATCGTACCGTCCGAAAAATGCACCGAGGAGGAATTCCTGCGTCGCGTGAGTCTCGACCTCACCGGTTCGCTTCCGCCCCCGAGTGAGATCCGCTCCTTCGTTGCGAGCAAATCCCCCATCAAGCGTTCGAAGAAAATCGATGAACTTCTCAAGCGGCCCGCTTATGCCGCGTGGTGGACTACCAAGCTTTGCGACTACACCGGAAACAACTCCCAGAATCTGAACGATCCCGTTTTCCGGAACGACATGGCTCGCCAGTGGTATGAGTGGATTTATCACCGCGTGAAAACCAATGTGTCATATGACCAAATTGCGGAAGGTTTGATCATGGCGACCAGCCGAAAAAAGGGCGAAAGTTTTCAACATTTTGCCACGGGAATGAGCCATCACTACAAAAAGGAGAATCCGCTCCCCTTCCACACTCGCGAGTCAATGCCGTTCTACTGGGGTCGCAGAAACGTCCGCAAACCGGAGGAAAAAGCACTCAGTTTCGCTCACTCCTTCCTTGGGGTTCGCATCCAGTGCGCGCAGTGCCACAAGCACCCGTTTGACCAATGGACACAGCAGGATTTTAAAAAATTTCAGGCCTTCTTCGAGCCTATTCAATACAAGGCAAACACGACGAAAAATGAGAAGAGTGCCGGTATGAATTACAAGTCGCTGATGAAGGAAATCGAGCAATCTGTTGGCTACGACAAGAAAAAGAAAAACGACAAGAAACAATTGCGTGAAGAAATCCGGAAACGAGCCGAGGCCGGCAAGCCAGTGCCGTGGCAGGAACTTCACATCGTCAACACGAAGGTGATATCGAAGGGCAACAAAAACAAAAGAAAGAAGAACTACTCCAGTCGCGTGATCACGCCAAGCGTGCTGGGCGGGGAGGATGTTCACTTGACGGAGTACGATGACCCGCGCCAGCCACTGATGGATTGGCTTCGCTCCGAGGACAACCCCTACTTTGCTCCAGCGTTCGTGAACCGTGTTTGGCACAACTACTTTGGCCGTGGCATTGTTGATCCCGTGGACGACATGAACCTGGCCAATCCACCCTCCAACAAGCCGTTGCTTGACCACTTGGCCAAGGGCTTCGCCCAAAGCGGCTACGACATGCAATGGCTGCACCGCACCATTTTGAACAGCGACGCCTACCAGCGTAGTTGGCGACCCAACGTCACGAACAAGCATGAAGATCGCAACTTCAGCCGCATGATCATTCGCCGACTGCCCGCCGAGGTTGTTGCGGATGCCATCACACAGGCCACCGCGTCGAAATCCCGGATTGCCACCATGGCCTCCACGGCGAAGGATCGCACCATCGGCCCGGACGCTTCATCGGGGAGGGGCAGGAAAAGCACTTCCATGAGTTATGCCTTGTCGGTGTTCGGCAAGCCCGACCGGACCGCCAACTGCGACTGCGAACGTTCCAATGACCCCACTCTGCTTCAAGCCATCTTCACACGGAACGATCCGGCAATGAATACATTGCTTGATGGCAATAATCGAAAAAGCAAGGGCTGGATTCAGGAAATTAATCAGTGGTACTCGGGTAAAACAAAGTCATCAAGACAAGCCGTAAACAGCAAACAGCACAAGATTCACATCGGCCAGCGTAAGAAACTCATGGCCAAGACCCCGAAAAAACCGGCGAACACGCAAAACAAACAAGCCATGCAACGCTATCGGGTTACCGCGAAAAGGCACTCCCAAGCGCTTCAGGAATTAAACCGTAAAATCCGCAAACTGAGAGACGCGCAAACAGGACAACCCTCCAACGCGCAACGACTAATCACCGCGCAGGAGATAGACCGGCTGGTTAACGAAACATTTCTCAGGACATTAAGCCGTTTCCCAACTAAGGGGGAGTTAACCAAAGCGCGGGCTGATGTTAGCGGCTCAGCCAACAAGGTCGACGGCATAAAGGACCTGCTTTGGGCGCTGCTCAACACCAAAGAATTCCTAGCAAACCATTAATTTCAAACAATGAAACATCAACTCTGCTGCGACGGAATTCTTCGGCGTGACTTTCTGAAAGCCGGTGCGCTTGTCGGGGCCGGGCTTGGCCTGTCAGACTACTTAAGCTTGGCCAAGGCGGGCTCCGTTGCCGGTAAAGCCAAGTCGGCTATCTACGTGCGGTTGGCCGGCGGGCCCAGCCACATGGACACGTTTGACATGAAGCCAAGCGCCCCCGACACGCACCGTGGCGAGTTCAATGAAATTAGCACCAATGTGCCGGGCATCCGAATTTCCGAACACCTTCCTAAATTGGCCAAATGCGCCGACAAGTATGCCATTCTTCGGGGCGTCAGTCACACCTTGGCGGCGCACCGCTTGGGCGCGGAATATCTGATGACCGGAAACCGTCCCCGGCCCTCGCTGAAGTACCCGACTTACGGTGCCGTTGTCAGCAAGGAACTCGGCAGCCCAAGGGACATTCCCTGTTCCGTGGCTATTCCCAAGGGAGCCACAGCTCCGACCGGTTTTCTCGGCTTGGAATATGGTCCGCTCGAAACCGGGGCCACGCCCAAGGCGGGTGAACCGATGAGCATCCGCGGCTTGTCTCTCTCCAACGGCCTGACCTTGGCTGATATCGACCGCAGAAACAATCTGGTCAAGCGTTATGACACCGCTTTTGGCTCGTTCGCCAACGAGGACAAAGTGCTGAGCGGCATGGACGAGTTCAGCCAAAAAGCCTACGAAATGATGCGCTCCGACCGCACCCGTGAGGCATTTGACCTGACGCGCGAGCCGCCGGCTATTTCCGGTTTTTTCGGGGACGGCAACTTCTCACAAAGCTGCCTGCTGGCCACTCGCCTCGTGGGGGCCGGCGTGCGCTTGGTTTCGATTCAGTACGGTGGCTGGGACACGCACCGGGATAATTTCAGCAGGTTGAAAGAGACCAATCTGCCCAATCTCGATGACGGCTTGGCCGGATTGTTCAGGGCGCTGGACTCGAAGGGACTGCTGAACTCGACTGCCGTGTTCGTGACCGGCGAATTTGGCCGGACGCCCAAGATCAACCAACGTGGTGGGCGCGACCACTATCCTCGTGCAATGTTCTGCCTGCTCGCCGGCGGTGGCATGCAGGGAGGCCAAGTGGTCGGCGCCTCAGACGCCAAGGGCGAGGGTCCAAGGGATCGAGTCATCTCACCTGATGACGTCGCCGCGACATTTTACCACGCCCTGGGCGTTGACCACACAAAGGAATACCATACGTCAACCGGCCGACCGGTGATGATCGTCCGGCACGGCAAGTTGATCCCGGAGTTGGTGTAATATCCGAAACCACAAACGCTTTCCCCCTCGCTTGGACAAGTTTTTTGTCTCGCAAAACCGGTGATATCTTGGCTTCATTCACCGCTTTTCAGCAACATGAACGAACAGATTGTCATTCTTGATTTTGGGTCCCAGTACACGCAGGTGATCGCCCGTCGCATCCGCGAGTGCAAGGTGTACTCCACCATTGTCCACTACAACACGCCCGCCACCGTTATCGCGGAGATGAACGCCAGTGGAATTATTCTCTCCGGCGGCCCTTCCAGCGTTTACGCCAAGGACGCCCCGTTGCCGGACAAGGCCATCTTTAAACTGGGCATCCCCATTCTCGGCATCTGCTTCGGGTTGCAGGTGATGGCCAAGTTTCTCAAAGGAAAAGTCGAGCGCGGCCAAAAACGGGAATACGGCAAGGGAACACTTCACGTGAAAAGAGCCCAGTGCCGACTCTTCGACGCCTTGCCAAGGGAGCTGCAGGTTTGGAATTCACACGGCGACAAACTCACCAAGCTGCCGGACGGTTTCAAGGCGGTAGCCACCACAGAGAACTCCGGGTTTGCAGCAATCGAAAATGTTAAGGACTGTTTTTACGGCCTGCAATTTCACCCGGAAGTTGTCCACACGCCCAGGGGCAAAAAAATCATTTCAAATTTCGTGCGGAAAATCTGCGGTTGCGGCCGCAAGTGGACGATGCGCAGCTATGTTGAGCAGGCCGTCGAGGAGATTCGAGTCCAGGTCGGCAAGGAGAAAGTGATTCTCGGCTTGAGCGGCGGTGTGGATTCCGGCGTGGCGGCGGCGCTCATTCACAAGGCCATTGGCAAGCAGTTGACCTGCATCTTTGTGAACAACGGCGTGCTGCGAGCCAACGAGGCGAGCATTGTCAAAAAAGTTTTTGGCCGCAATTTCAAGGTCAAGCTCCACTACGAGGACTCGACGAATTTGTTCATACGCAAACTGCGTGGCGTCACCGACCCCGAAACAAAGCGCAAGATTATCGGCAACACTTTCATCGATGTTTTCCAGAAAGCCACACGGAAGGTCGGCAAGGCAAAATTTCTCGCACAAGGCACGCTGTATCCCGACGTCATCGAGTCGGTCCCGATCGGTGGTAATCCGGCGGCGCTGATCAAGAGCCATCACAACGTCGGCGGCTTGCCGGAGAAAATGAAGTTCAAACTGCTCGAGCCATTGCGCTGTCTGTTCAAAGACGAAGTGCGCGAACTCGGCGCTGAACTGGGCCTTCCGAAGGAGATCGTCATGCGCCAACCGTTCCCCGGCCCCGGCCTAGCCGTTCGCATCCTCGGCGAAGTCACACCCGAGCGTTGCGAAATCCTCCGTAACGCCGACACGATTGTCGTCGAGGAAATGAAGTCCAATAATTTGTATTACAAAATCTGGCAGAGCTTCGCGGTTCTGCTGCCGGTTCGAAGCGTCGGCGTGATGGGCGACGAACGAACCTACGAGTACACGATCGCCGTGCGCGCGGTTGAATCGAAGGACGGCATGACGGCCGACTGGGTGAAGCTGCCGTACAAGGTGCTCGAGACGATCTCAAGCCGAATCATCAACGAAGTTAGCGGGGTGAACCGCGTATGCCTCGACATCTCCAGCAAGCCGCCGGCGACCATCGAGTGGGAATAAACCTAGACAGTTATCAACAAGAACTACGTCATGCTTACGTGCGTGGCGGGCCTGGAGCAATCATTTCAGGAGCGGTTTGGTTTACAGCAGCCCTAACGGCCATGTATTCATGCGTCTCCAACGGCTTTTTCCTGTTGTTCTTCGCAGGTATGTTCATTTTCCCGTTGTCTAAATTTGCTCTCAAATTGTTCTTTCAAAGAACTCCCGAGTCAAAACCCAATCCTGGCGGTTTGATTGTGATTGAGACAGTCTTTCCGATGATCGGTGGCCTGTTTGCAGCATGATTGTTGCTTCCGTACCGCCCAGAATTCGTATTCTCGGTTTCTGCAATCGCCGTGGGCACACATTACTCGGTATTCGAACGGCTTACGGTGACTGGACGTACTGGGGTTTTGGCGCCGTGCTTTGCCTGATCGGTACATTCTCGATTGTGCTGGCGATTCCACCATCGGAATTTGATTCCGTTCATCGTTGCCGTCGTTGAGATCATGTTTGGAATCTGGCTCATTCTAGCCGACCGAATGGCAGCAACCTCTGAAGACAAAATTTAATGAGTTACAAAGTGGGCAAAACCTTGTTTACTTCCTGAAACACTGAGTCAGTAAAACTGGTAAAATCTGGGTTATGGTAGATAAAATGAAAAAACATAGTGAGATGTATTTTACACTATCGTTTTTACCCCTCTGTATCCCTTTTTTTATAAGGGTTTCAAATCGTTCTACTATTGAGTGGGAGTAAGATTCAATCGGCCAATCGTGCCGGCACGCCGGCGTGGTGCGATTCTAAGTCCGGTTGTTGCTGCAGTTTTTCAGGTGACCAATCCTCCAATCGCAGATTGACCGTATCGATGCTCCACTGCCCCTCTGCTTTCGCCAAGCAGATGCCACATGAAATCCAGTGTCCGCCTTCGAAAAACAGGTAGGCATCCAGTACGGCGTTCGTTCCATCATCCATCGCCAAACCAAATTGTGACGCTGTCGAGAGCGGCAGCAATGGCAGATCATTTTGAATCATATCGCGGAGTTCATCAGGGGTAACCTCCTGCCAAGCTGGCGACATTCTCGACTTGGCTTCGCCGTAGTTTCTGGATCGCAGCGCCTTGAAAAAGTCGCGGGCTGTCTCGGTGAGCTGTTGGTGCAGAAGAAGAGTCTGCATCGAGTCCCTTATTGTTTTGACTAATGTGAATGCCTTCACTTTTTTCTTCCCGAATGGATTCTGAATCCGAAAAGAGTATCGACGGCGCACTCAAAAACTTTAGCCGGAACTTTTCTACCCTTTGACTGTGCTGCTGATCTCGCCGTCGTGGAGGTGTGTCCGCAGTATCTGGCCGGGTTTCGCGTTTTTTGCATCCCTCAAAACCGCGCCTGTCGCCGCGTCGCGGGTGATCGAGTAACCGCGGGCCAGGACGGACTTGGGCGAGAGTAGCTCAAGCAGGCTTGCCGCCTGCTCAAGGCTTGCTGCGCGTTTGCCCATGGCACGGCTCGGCACCTCAGCCAAGCGGCGTTGCAACCAGCCAAGCTGATCCCTCCGCCGGGCAAGCAATGTCGTCGGCCGTAGCGACAGCAGGCGTTGGCTGACCAAGCGCAAATGTTCTCGCCTGGCCACCACTCCCTGCTTGGCCAAGCGGTTCAGATCATCGAGCTGATTGTCGAGATGCTGAAAGGAGTCATCGAGCGCCCTGCGCGGATGCGCCCGCCCAAGTCGGTGGGTGAGTCTAGACAACTCGCGCCTGGCCGACTCCACGCCACCCTTGGCCAAGCGGCGCATATACGCCGCTGTCGAGGTCAAATCCCCGCGCGAGGCAAACACGTCCTCGGTGATCAACTCGCCAGCGACACTCGGCGTTGCCGCCCGGACATCGGCCACGAAGTCAGTGATCAAAATATCAACCTCATGTCCCACGGCAGACACCACCGGCAGTGCAGACTCGTGCACGGCACGGGCCAGCACCTCCTCGTTGAACGCCCAAAGATCCTCCAGGCTCCCGCCGCCGCGCGTCAGCAAAATCAAGTCCAGCGACTCGCTATGCCTTGCACTCCATTGGTTCAGCCGGCGAACCGCTCTGGCGATTTCCGCTGCGGCTGTTTCGCCTTGTACACGACACGGCTCCAGCACGATTTGCAGGGAGGGGTTACGTCGCAACACAACATGCAGCACATCCCGGATCGCCGCGCCGGTCGGCGACGTAACAAGACCGATGCGCGCGGGATAACCGGGCAACGGCCGCTTGCGCCCGGGTGCGAACAGTCCCTCGGCTTCCAGCTTGCGTTTCAGTTTCTCAAACTTGACCTGCAACGCCCCCTGACCCAGCGGCTCCACCTTGCGGACGATCAGCTGGTACTGTCCCCTCGCCTCGAACAGCGTAACATCCCCTTGCAGCAGTACCTGCGTGCCGTCTTCAATCAGCGAACGGTTCTCCGCATCAGTCCCGCGAAACAGCGCGCAACCCAACTGGCCTTTCTCATCCTTGATGCCGAAATAAATGTGACCCGAAGATTGTCTCCGCAGCCCAGTGATTTGCCCCTCCACCCAGACGGTTCCGAGTTGGTTTTCCAGCAGCCCCTTGGCCTTCCGGTTCAGCTCGGCAACGCCATAAACCTTGCGTGCTTCCCCCTGCTCCGGCAAGCCGCCGAAGTCCCACAGGCTCTGTTGCTCCCGGCTCATTCCTCTTGCATCTGCTCAGAGACTCGCTTGATGGAGCGCGCCTTGCCGGTTTCGTCGTCGATGTCGATCAACGCTCCGTTGAGCGTGACGCGCTTGGAGGCGACACCAAACCGCTGTGGCCGGTAAGTCGTGAAACGCCGCAAGATTGGCTCGATCTCCCGCCCAAGAATGCTCTCCTGCGGCCCCGTGCAACCGGCGTCACAGAGGAACGCTGTCCCGCCCGGAAAGATCTGCTCGTCGGCGGTCTGTACATGCGTGTGTGTCCCCACCACGGCACTCACCCGGCCGTCGAGAAAGCGTCCCATCGCGATTTTCTCAGACGTCGTTTCCGCGTGCATGTCCACAAAGATAACCGGCGTCTCCTCGCGCAACTGCTCCACGGCCTCGCCGGCGGCGAAGAAGGGATTATCGATCGGCTTCATAAACGTTTGCCCCTGTAGATTCAGCACCCCGATCGGCGGGAGACCTTCCTTTCGCGCGACGCAAAACCCCTGTCCCGGCGTGCCCTCGGGATAATTTTGCGGCCGCACAAAACGCGGTTCGTCGTGCAGCAGCGACTCCCCCTCGCGCTGATCCCACAAATGATCGCCGGACGTCATCACATCCACTCCCGCTTCAAACACCTCGCTCGCGGTCGCCGGAGTGATGCCCGAGCCGCCGGCCATGTTCTCCCCGTTGGCGACAACGAAATCGATCCCGTGCAACTTACGGAGGCGCGGCAAAAAATACCGCACCGCCTTGCGCCCCGGTTTCCCGACGATGTCGCCAATGAAAAGCAGCTTCACGGGCCGCACGTTACGACACCCAACCACCCGCGCAAAGCCCAACGGCTGATCGCCGCCAAACTTGAAGAGTGGCTCGCTGCGGATTATGAATTCGGTGTGTCGCTGAAAGTCACCGGAACCTCCATACACCAAACTCAACTCAAGACGCGCATGCCGTTCAAGTACGGCATCGCCACAATGACGGAGGTGCCGATGGTCTTTGTCCAGGTCGAGACCGAGGTGGATGGCCGGCCGTCTTGGGGGGTTTCCTCCGATTTGTTGCCGCCCAAGTGGTTCACCAAGGTGCCGGATGACCCGCTCGAGCAGGAAATTGCCGACATGCTTCGGGTAATTCACCACGCCATGGCCATCTCAAAAATCGAGACACCGAGCGCGTTTGCGACTTGGCGGACGATTTACGAGCAGCAAGCCGCTTGGGCCAAGGCCGAGAACATCGCCCCGTTGCTGGCTCACTTTGGCACGTCGCTGGTGGAACGCGCATTGATCGAGTCGGTCTGCCGCGCCACTGGCCAACCGCTTGGCCAAGCGCTGCGCGACAGCACGCTGGGTTTTGAGCCCGGAGCGATTCACCCAGTCTTGGCGAAGCGTACCGCCGTTGAACTGCTCCCGCAACAGCCCTTGGCCAAGGTGATCGCCCGGCACACGGTTGGCTTGGCCGACCCGTTGTCGGCTGATGCCATCCCGGTCGGTGAGTTGCTCGATGACTCTCTGCCGCAATCGCTCGACCAGTGCATTCGCGCCTATGGGCTGCGCCATTTCAAAATCAAAATCAACGGCGACCTCGACGCCGATCACAACCGTCTGCGCAGCGTCGCTGCCGTCATCGAGCAACATGCTCCAAGTGACTACGCGTTCAGCCTCGACGGCAATGAGCAGTTCAAATCCGTGGGGGAGTTTCACAATCACTGGGCGAGTCTCGCCGCCGACGCGGAGGTGACTTCCTTTTTCGAGCACCTGCTTTTTGTCGAGCAACCGCTGCACCGCGACATCGCGCTGGAGGATTCCGTGAGCGACGACTTCGGCGATTGGCCGGATCGGCCGCCGATCATCATCGACGAATCGGACGCCACGATAAAAAGCCTACCGCTGGCGCTGGCGCTTGGCTACGCCGGGACAAGCCACAAAAACTGCAAGGGCATTTTCAAGGGAGTCGCCAACGCGTGCCTGCTCAATGCGCGGCGAGAAGCCGGGCACACGTCCGTGATGAGCGGCGAAGATTTGTGCAACGTCGGCCCAGTCGCCGTGATACAGGACTTGGCGGTGATGGCGGCGATTGGCATCGAGAGCGTCGAGCGAAACGGGCACCACTACATGGCCGGGTTGTCGCAGTTCCCTGAAGCGGCACAGCAGCAAGTGATCGATGCGCACGACGGGCTTTATCGCGCGAGTGAACGAGGCTGGCCGACACTCGACATTCGCGATGGCCGGATCGACTTGGGAAGCGTCAACAGACAGCCGTTCGGCACCGGCTTCGAGCTCGATTTGTCGGCGTTCGATGAAATCGATCACACAGAGGAGTGAAAAAACATCCCCTCGCAAAACTAGATCAGCAACATTTGTGGCATCCGTTCACGCAGATGCGCGACTGGCTCAAGGGCGAACCACTGGTCATCGAACACGGTAAAGGGGCAGTGCTTTGGGACGTGCGCGGTCGGGAATACATCGATGCCAACTCCTCCATTTGGACCAATCTTCACGGGCACAATCACCCGAAAATCAACGCCGCCATCCGTCGGCAACTGGGCAGAGTCGCCCACACCTCGGCGCTCGGCTTGGCCAACGAACCGGCCTCGCTGCTTGGCCAAGCTCTGGTGCAGTTGGCTAATCCGCGAACCGGCTTGGCCAAGCGGCATTCGCGCCTGGCCAAGGTGTTTTACTCGGACGACGGCTCGACTGCGGTCGAGGTGGCACTCAAGCTGGCATATGAGTTTGCCCGCCGCACCGGCCGGGCGCGCAAACCGAGGTTCCTTTCGCTCGACGGCGCGTATCACGGCGACACGGTCGGAGCGGTCAGCGCCGGGCACATTGACCTATTTCACAAGGCGTACTCCGGGATGCTGTTCAAGACGGACAAGGTTATGTCGCCATACTGCTACCGATGCCCATTCAATAAAGCCAAGCCGGAACGCGGCGACGCTCGCGACACCCGGAAGTGCAACTTTGAGTGCGTTGACAAAGTGGAGCAGCGATTCGCCGCACGCAAAAAACGCGGGAGCAACTACGCCGCGCTGCTGGTTGAGCCGGGGATTCAGGGGCCGGCCGGGATGATCGCGCAGCCTAAGGGATGGCTTGGCCGCGTCGCGGAGATTTTGCGTGGACACGGAACCCAACTCATCGCCGACGAAGTGATGACCGGCTTGGGCCGCGCTGCTGATCGCCTCTTCGCGAGTCACGATGAAGGCGTGCAGCCGGATTTCCTCTGCGTCGCTAAGGGACTGACCGGCGGCTATC
>JABGZB010000389.1 GCA_018674955.1 Verrucomicrobiota bacterium
ATTCAAACGTGCCGGCGGCTGACACCTGTATGAACTGCCACAGCGCGGTCAGGGCCGATGACCCAAAGCTTGAGCCTGTCCGGGCCAGTTACAAGGATGCGAACAAGCCAGTCGAGTGGGTGCAGATTCACAAATTGCCGGATTACGTCTATTTCAACCACTCGGTGCATGTGAACCGTGGTGTAAGCTGCGTGGAGTGCCACGGCCGGGTTGACGAAATGGACGAGGTGCGGCACGAGAAACATTTCAGCATGACGTTTTGCCTAGATTGCCATCGAGATCCGAACAAGCGCCTGCGTCCCTTAGATAAAATTACCGACTTGGCGTATGAACGATCGGAGGATCCAGACAATAAAGTCAGGGATTTTGATTTTGTAAAGGAGTGGCACGTTAAAACCTCTGAAAACTGCTCCGCTTGCCATCGATGAACGACAATTTAACTCCGACAAACGAGCAAAAGAGTGGCCCACGCTACTGGCGCAGTCTTGAGCACAAGGCCGATTCGCCAGAATTTCGTGCGTTTGTCGAGAAGGAGTTTCCGTCCGGGGTGGATTTGATCGACGACCCGGTTTCACGCCGAAACTTCATGAAAATCATGTCCGCCTCGTTTGCGTTGGCGGGCCTTGGGGTGAGCGGTTGCCGTCGGCCGGAGCACAAGATTCTGCCGTTCTCCAAGATGCCGGAGAACTACGTGCATGGTGCGCCGCAGTTATACGCCACGTCGATGCCGACTCGCCAATCGGCAGTGCCTTTGGTGGTGAAGTCCTATGATGGGCGGCCGATCAAGGTCGAAGGCAACGCAGAGCACCCGAATAGCAACGGGGGAACCGACCAGTACGCGCAGGCGTCGATCCTGAGCCTGTACGACCCGGATCGCGGGCTGAATTTCAAGCTGGCCGAGACGGATGACAAAGGCGTCAAGAGCCTGAAAGTCATCGCCAAAGCCAAGGTGCTCGAGCAACTCGACAACTTGGCCAATGGCAAGACGCACGTGCTGATGGAGCAGAGCAGTTCGCCGTCCCGTGCGCGCTTGGTTGCCGGCCTGAAGGCCAAGGGCGTCAATTTCTACGAGTACGAGCCGATCGACTTCTCTGTCCACGCAGAGGCGGTTGACATTGCTTTTGGCCCAGGGGTCAAGCCGTACTACAAACTCGACAAGGCCAAGGCGATCCTGTCGCTCGACTGCGATTTCCTTGGCACAGAGGAATCGGCGTTCCAACATATCCGCGATTTTGCTGATGGTCGCCGCGTGAAGGACGATCACAAGGAGAACCCTGCGGAGTCGATGAACCGTCTCTACTCAGTGGAGGGTTTGCTGACGCTGACCGGTACAAACGCCGATCATCGGTTGCGCATTCCCACCGGCAGCGTGATTCGGGTGGCAGCGTTGGCCCTAGCCGAAGCACTGGATAAGATTGGTTTGGACGGCGCTGAGGACGGGATCATCCAACTCAGGGCATTTGCTGCAGATCTCAACAAAGACTTTTCAAGCAGTCACGCCGTCGAAGGCGAGGCCAAGACCGACACAGTCAAGTGGGTGCGCCAGTGCGTTGCAGACTTGATTCGCTTGGCCAAGCGCGGCGAAAAGACGCTGGTCTTAGCCGGCTACCGTCAGCCCAAGGAAGTGCACTTGGCCGCCATGGCGATGAACGAGCTGCTTGGCAATGTGGGCTCGACGCTTCTGTTGCAGAAAACTAACCCAAGCGGGAACGGTACCATCGCCGACTTGAAGCTGCGTTTCAACGACGGAGACAATCTCGTGGTATTGGGCGGCGACCCCGCCTACAACGCGCCGACTGACATTGAATGGGCCAAGCTGGCGAGCCGAGCCGGCCGGGTGATCCGGCAGGGCTACTATATTGACCAGACCGCCAAAGGCGCTGATGCCTACATTCCGGCGGCGCATTATCTTGAGTCGTGGGGCGATGCCCGGACGAGTGACGGCACGCTGGTGCCGGTACAGCCGTTGATTGCCCCGCTGTTTGGCGGGATGACAGAGCTGGAAGTGCTGGCGCGGATCGGTGGCACCGAGAGCGACCCTTACAAAATTGTTCGCAAGACATTTGATGGCATCGCCGCCTCGGCCGACGCCAAATGGGAGAAGTTCTTGCACGATGGTTACCTAGCCGATAGCGCGAGCGCGGTGGAGAGCCGGGGGTATGACTGGGATGCGGCACAAGTTGCGTGGGAAGACGGTGCCAAGCCGGTGGAAGTGCCGGGTAAGGAAAAGTACGAGGTTACATTTTTCCGAGACCACAGCGTGGATGACGGTCGTTGGGGCAACAACGGTTGGTTGCTGGAGACGCCCAACCCAGTGACGCGGGTCACTTGGGATAACGTTTTATTGGTGAGCCTAAATACAGCGCAAGAGCTTTTAGGTAGCCAAGCTATAGACCTGCTGGACTTCCAAAAGGTTAATGGTGAGGAATACGATAAGAAGCTGGGGGGGTTGCCAGGGCGGTTTGGATTTCACTCGGAGTCGGGTCGTTTCTTCCAAAAGGAATACAACCTGACTATTAACGGCAAGAAAGTGAAGGGGGCGATCTGGTTGCTACCCGGTATGGCTGACAACACCGTGGGTGTCGCGTTGGGTTATGGACGCGGTGTTGGTCGGGTTGGTGGTGCCGCTGGTTTTAATGCCTACGAAGTACGAACCGCTGGAGAGCAGCATTTTGCGGCCGGAGCCAAGCTGGAGTCTGCCGGCTCTAAGTACGAAGTGGCCTGCACTCAGGAGCAGGGAGTCATGGATGGTCGGCCGGTGGTTCGCGAATGCAATGCGGACGACTACTCTACTCACAAGGATTTCGTAAAACATTTTGACTTGGACAGCATCCACCACACATCCCATTTGGTGAAAGGTGATGATCGAGGTTATCCTTGGGAAAAAGATCGGAAACAAGACGAGGAATTGCCAGCTTCTCCCTACAAGAACAACTTCGGAGGCGAGGATTCAGTCAGTGCCCCCAAACTGATGGACATCGAGCGCCAGCAATGGGGCATGGTAATCGACCTCGGCACTTGCGTGGGTTGTAACGCCTGTGTGGTGGCATGTCAGAGTGAGAATAATATTCCGATTGTTGGTAAACATCAGGTGGCTATCGGCCGCGAGATGTCTTGGATCAACATTCATCGTTATTTCTCCGGCGACGAGCACAACCCGCAGGTCACGTATCAAGGCGTTGCCTGCCAGCACTGTGAGGATGCACCGTGCGAGAGTGTGTGTCCGGTCAACGCAACGGTTCACGACGAGGAGGGGTTGAACCTCATGGCATACAACCGCTGCGTTGGTACCCGTTACTGCTCCAACAACTGCCCTTACAAGGTGCGCCGTTTCAACTATTACGACTACAACCGCCGTCCGATGGGAGTTGAGGATGGCGAGCGCAAGCCTGGCAAGTTCTTCAATGATGACAACGATTTGAATAACAGTCCGCTGCATCCTGGGAACAAGAGTTCGAATGGGGAGTGGGAGTTGATTCGTTGGTACAAGGATCCGTCGCGCGGCAGTGTTCCCGGGTTGGACGATGGGAAGAAGGAGAACGGTGAGTTCGATCCGGAATGGGACTTAATCAAGCTCTCCAAGAATCCGAATGTGTCTGTTCGGATGCGTGGTGTCATGGAGAAATGCACCTACTGTGTTCAGCGAATTCAGAGTGCGAAGATCGAGCATAAAGCCAAAGTCAGGGATACAGTCGCGAATCTGGAACCTGAGAAAAAAATCTCCACACTGGATGTGCCTGATGGAACCATCGTTACTGCCTGTGAGCAGGCTTGCCCAGCCAACAGCATCACCTTCGGTGACATCTCTGATCCTAAGACCGAAGTTTATCGACTGAAACGTCAGAACCGAAACTATTCGGTGCTTGGTTTTCTTGACACCCGGCCGCGTACGACCTACTTGGCCAAGCTTCGGAATCCTAATGCATCAATGCCGGACTATTTTGATATGCCGAACACCGTGACGGAGTATAACGATAAAAACCACGGTGATGTTTTTAAGAGGAAAGAGGGCAAGACGAACGGGAAGGAGTCCAAGCACTGATGGCTCACGATGTAGTTCCATCTTCTGTTAAAATCGCTCCTCCTCCGGTAGAACTGGAGCGACCGCCGTTAGTGGAGAATAATCATTCCATTGGCTGGATTTCCGATACTGTTGCCGGTGTTATCGAAGACAAAACCCCTGGTTGGTGGAAGTTGGCTATTAGCCTGAGTTTGTTTGTCTCCCTTGGCCTGCCGATTGGTTTGATTTACTTGATTTCCACCGGTGTTGGTGTCTGGGGATTGAATCATCCTGTCGCTTGGGGGTGGGCGATTGTGAATTTCGTATGGTGGATCGGTATTGGCCACGCTGGGACGCTGATTTCGGCTATTTTGTTTTTGCTAAGGCAGAAATGGAGAACATCCATCAATCGCGCCTCCGAGGCTATGACTATTTTCGCGGTGATGTGTGCTGGCATTTTCCCGGGAGTTCACGTCGGCCGTATTTGGTTTGACTGGTGGCTGTTTCCAATACCAAACGCCAACTCAATCTGGCCTCAATTTCGGTCCCCTTTGCTGTGGGATGTATTCGCAGTCTCTACGTATTTTACCGTATCGGTCTTGTTCTGGTACATGGGCCTGATTCCCGACCTGGCTACGATGCGGGATCGGTTTCGAAAGGTTGCCGGTAAGGTGACTGAGCCTGCCGCCCGGTTGCGCAACAAGGTTGCCCAGTTCCTATACGGGGCATTTTCACTGGGCTGGACCGGGTCTAATCGGCACTGGAGCAACTACGAAAAAGCCTATCTCTTGCTCGCCGGTCTCTCAACGCCGCTTGTATTGTCGGTACACTCCATTGTGTCGTTCGACTTCGCTGTGTCGCAGTTGCCGGGATGGCACACGACCATTTTTCCTCCCTACTTTGTGGCGGGAGCTGTGTTCGGAGGCTTCGCGATGGTGATGACGCTGATGATTCCGTTGGTCTCCCTGTACAGGTTGAATGAGATTGTGACCATTCGCCACCTGGAGGTCATGTCCAAGGTCATTTTGGTGACTGGTTCTATCGTTGGTTATGCTTATGCCATGGAGTTCTTCATCGCTTACTACGGTGGTAATCCCTATGAGTTGTACGCGTTCAAGAACCGTGCCTTTGGTGACATGAACTGGTCCTATTGGTGGATGATCAGTTGCAATGTGCTGGCTCCGCAGTTTTTCTGGTTTAAATGGTGTCGGACGACACCCTGGTTCATCTGGGTCATTTGTGGATTTGTAAATATCGGAATGTGGATGGAGCGATTTGTCATTGTGGTCACATCTCTACACAATGATTTCATGCCGGGTAACTGGGGTTACTACTCACCGACGTGGGTGGATATGATAACTTATTTCGGTACGTTTGGATTTTTCATGACATTGTTCCTGCTGTTCTGCCGGTTCCTGCCGTTGATCGCCATATCGGAGGTCAAGGGAGTTACAGTACAGGCAGATCCGCATCATCCACTTGGAGGAGCTAAACACTGATGGAATCTTTGGACGACTACCAGATACCGTACGGTTTGATGGCCGAGTTTGACACACCGGCTGGTGTCATGCATGCCGCCGAGAAGGTACGGGATGAGGGCTTTACAAGGTGGGATGTTCACACGCCTTTTCCGGTGCATGGAATGGACGATGCGATGGGCCTGAAAAATTCCCCAGTGGGCTGGTTTACGTTTGTGTGCGGTTTGTGCGGGTTCTTTGGTGGAATGCTGATGATCTGGTACATGAATGCATATGACTATGGGATTCCAGTGGGCGGCAAGCCGAACTTTAGCCCGTTCGGATCCTTTCCTGTCGCCTACGAGATGACTATTCTTTTTGGTGCCTTTGGTTCGTTGTTAGGCATGTTGTATCTGAACCGCCTCCCGAGGCTCCATCATCCGCTTCTTAAAAACATGCGATTTGCGGATGTCACCCACGATAAGTTTTTCGTAGTAATCGAGGCGGATGACCCGAAATACGACGAAGAGGAAACACGCAAATTGCTAAAAAAGAGCGGCAGCAAGCATATTGAGCTGGTAAACGAATAATGCGCTATTTCATCACAGGATTTGCAGTTATTGTTTGTCTGGTCATTGCCACAGCCGGATTTCGGGATTCGCTTACGCGCAACCGGCCGATTGAGATTTTCCCCGACATGGACCGACAGGCCAGGGTGAGACCGCAGGCGCCTAATCTTTTCGACGAAGATTTCGGGGCTGGCGATGGACGGGGATCAAGGTTGCCAGTAGCGGGTACGGTTGTCCGTGGTGCCCCTATAGATAATTCACCGGTTAACACGGGCCGAAAAGAGGGTGCCGATGAATGGGTTAAAGTTAATCCACTCGAAGTTAATCAAAAAACACTTAAACGCGGTCAGGAAAGGTATAACATTTACTGTGCTCCCTGCCACGGGAAGGCGGGTGATGGTAATGGGATCACTTCTCAGTACAATCTCGTTGCCGCTGATTTGCATCAGCATAGGTTGGTTCAAATAGAAGATGGATATCTTTTTGATGTTTTAAAGAATGGATACAATTTAACCACAAACTCAGTTGGAATAGCTTCTTATAGGATGCCTGCTTATGATTCCAAGATGAATAATGAGGATTTGTGGCATGTGATCAGTTACGTCCGTGCTCTGCAGTTTAGCCAACTGCCGAAAGTGAAGAAAGAAGGCGAGTAATAGTTAGGTTTTATCGTTTAATGACTGCTAAGAAAAAAGCCAGTGCCAAGAAGGCAGAACCGGAAACCGGGCTTCCCGCGTGGGTTAAGCTTCCGTTGGCTTTAATCCTAATTGGGGCAGTGATTGCTATTGTGGGTATCTTCATGGGCGAAAAGACGCACTTAGCACATGCTTGGCTGGTTTCCTTTATGTTCTATTTGAGCATCTGCCTCGGTGGATTCTTTCTCGTGCTTTTACACTACCTCCTGGACACCCACTGGATTGTGCCAATTAGAAGAATCGCAGAGCATTTGGCCTGTTTATTGCCGTTGTTGGCCGTGTTCTTTGTTCCGATTGCACTATTCTCGGGAAGCGAGTTTGTGACTATTTCTGCTGGCGCAAAAGCGAGTGAGCACGAGAAAAACAACAACGCACTTAAAGCTGATAAAAAAGCGGCCGAGGTGCACGGGGAAAAGGTGGAGTACAAAGAAGGCGAGTCAGACCACGCTGCTCATGGTCCTGATAGTCCGCGTGCTTTTTATTCGTGGATGCAATCGGAAAAGGAATACTATGCATCCGTACCCAATGAAACACACGACCATGCCTGGCGTGCGAAGAGGGGTTATTTAAGCACTGGCTTTTGGCACATTAGATGGGTGCTCTGTTTTGTGATTTGGGGCGTGTTTACTTGGTTGATGCGCAAGCATTCATTGGCACAGGATTCGGATGGTGATGCCAAGTGGACCGGATATAACCGCAAACTGGCAGCTGCTGGAATTTTTGTGTTTGCGGCTACGTTGACCATCGGTGCGATTGACTGGATGAAAGGATTGGAGCACCAATGGTTTTCCACCATGTATGGTGTGTATTATTTTGCGGGAAGTGTCTGGGTGTCTCTGATTACCATTTACGTCATTGCATTACGGTTGAAAACCCATGGCCCGCTCAAGGACGTGGTGCAGAAAAAAACGCTCAAAGACAACGCGACGCTGTTCTTTGCTTTCACGGTTTTTTATGCCTACATCCATTTTTCTCAATACTTTCTTATTTGGAATGCCTCCATCCCGGAGGAAACTTTTTGGTATGTGAAAAGAGAGCAGGGACCATGGTGGTGGGTGGGTATGTTGATTATCTTTGGTCATTTCTTTGTTCCGTTCCTAGCCTTGCTGAGGCAGGACGTAAAGGTCAGATCGGAAGTGATGATCACGGTGGCTGTTCTTGCCTGGTTCATTCATTTCTGTGACATGAGCTACAATATCATGCCGCTGATTCACGAATCTTCTGGGTGGATGGAGTTGATATGGATTGATCTTGGTTGCTTGTTATTGATGGGCGGTTGTTTGTCGATTGCGTTCCTTTACTTTTTCAAGAAGCACCCTCCCTATCCGCAGAGGGATCCACGAATCGCCGAAACGATGGGGGTTTACGTTAAACTACATTCTGAAGCCAAGGTGGTAGGCAAATAATGAGCGACGAATATTTCAATCACGACGGCGAAGGGTCCAGTTTTTTTAGCCTTATTCTTCTGGCTGTGTTTTTGTTGGGAGGCTTTGTGGTGGCCCGTGTCTATGA
>JABGZB010000390.1 GCA_018674955.1 Verrucomicrobiota bacterium
AAGGCATCTGCAATTTGCCCAAGCGCGAGATTCTTCTCCTCAGTCAGGTCCCTCAAAACCTGTTCAGCCAATGTTGGCGTAACGCGGTGCGCGGGCAGTCCGTAGGCTCGATCATCGCCCAAGCGCTCCTCCGACACTTCGTGCAGCGCGATGAACGAGTCGACTACGGTGCGAAAGCCGGTCATAGGGTGGGATTGATTGCGGCGCACCGGCAATTCGCAGGTTTCGCCGTTGAGCGGTTCGCGGAACATTCCGCTGGCCCAACTTGAGGCGGCGGCGTTGGGCTTGCCGGGGCGAATGATCACGGTGGGCAGGCGAGCGGAGCGTCCGTCGAAGTGGCCCTTGCGCGTGTGGTCGTTGACGAGCAACTCGCACATGGCCTTGGTCATTCCGTAGGTGGTCTGCGGCGTCTGCTTGGCCAAGTCGCTCACGGGAGTGGGCATCGCGGTTCCACCGAAACTGGCGATGCTGCTAGCGAAGACCACCCGCGGTCGACCCGCAGCGGCTCGAGCGGCTTCAAAAACATTCCGCCCGCCGTCGAGATTCACCCGCAGGGCATCGTCGTAATGGTCCTCGCATTCGCCGCTTACCATCGAGGCGAGATGAAAGATGGAAATGTTTATTGCACCGCCGATGGCTTCATCGATCACGTCACGGTTGCTGATGTCCTCGACTATTTGCTGCACCCGCGGGTCGTTCTGCGGCATAACGAGGCGTGCATCGATCAGCATTATTTCCTCGATTGGCTCTTGGCCGCCGGAGGGGCCGGTGAGCTTGCCGTGGTCGAGCAGTGTCGTTGCGAGTTGTGAACCCAAGAAACCGCCGCCGCCTGTGATGATGACTTTCATGTCAGTTGCCGGTGATGCTGTTCAACGCCTCCAAGTGGGTCAGCAGGCCGCTGTGATCCATGTCGCCCTTGCCGCTTTGCACCATGGCATCGAAGAGGTTGTGCAGAAGCTTGGTAATGGGCAGATCGAGGCCAAGACGCTCGGCGGCGCTGAGGGCGTTGCGGAGATCTTTCAATTGAAACTTGGCCGGACCGCCTGGCTCGAAGGCGCGATCAACCATCCGCTGTCCGTGTTCGGTTAGAATACGGCTGGAGGCAAAGCCGCCTTGCAGCGCCTCGCGCACCTTGGCGCGATCCGCCCCGCCTCCACCGGCGAGAATAAACGCCTCGCTAACCGCACCGATGGTGATGGCGACGATGACCTGGTTGGCCAGCTTGGCCAGTTGGCCGCAGCCATTCGGACCGACGTGTGTCGCTTGGCCAAGCGGGGCAAAGACTGGCTGCATCGCCGCGAACGTCTTCGCTTCGCCGCCGGCCATGATGGCCAGTTCACCCGCCGCCGCGCCCCGCGTGCCACCGGAAACCGGGGCATCGAGATAGGCCACTTCCTGTTCGGCGTGACGCTTGGCATGGTCGATCGACTCATCTGCGCCAATCGACCCCATGTCGATCCGGGTGGCTCCGCCAGCGATTTTGTCCGCCACACCTCGGTCAAACATCAAGTTCGTTACGGCCGGGCCGTCCGAGAGCATGGTGATCACCACGTTGGCTCCGGCCACGGCGTCGTGCGGCGAATCGGCCACCTCGGCGCCGCGCTTGGCCAAGCGCTTGGTTTTCTCCGGGCTGCGATTCCAAACTGTCAGCGCCAATCCAGCCTTGAGCAGGTTGTGGCACATCGGCTCCCCCATGAGTCCGGTGCCGAGGAAGGCGATAGTGGGTGTTGATTGTTCAGCCATCTCAAGTCTCGATGCGTCTGCCTAGTCACCTCAATCGCGGTGCCTTGAGGATTTCGCCGTTCTGAAAGTGGGTCACGCGGTAGACTTTCCCGTTCGAGTCGCGTTCGAACTTCACCCGGGCAACGACAATCTTCAAAAAGAACTCGTCCGGTGCCATCGGCAATATTTCCAGGGCGGGTTGGCCACCGAGCTTGGAAAAGAGTTGATCGTCCTTGCGGGTGACGACGAGCGTAGCTTCACCGTAGTCGTAGCGTCCCACATAGTCGTCGTAGTTTTTACCGACGAGTGTGTCGTCTATTTCCCAATCGGGATTGGTTTCCATTTCCGCCCAAAAAGTTGCCAGTTGTAGAAATATAGCCTCTGTGTCGTGACCCGTGTCCGTGTTGGACAGGACGACAATTGTCATTTTTCGCTTGGACGAGTATGCCATGAAGCTGGTGAATCCATCCAAGCCGCCCCCGTGCATCACGGTTGGCTCTTTTCCTGGGTTTTCAATACCCCAGCCATAGCCGTAGTCAGTCTCTGTGCCGTCGTTCAGGATCCCCGGAGTGAACGCCGCACGCAGGCTCTCATTGCCCAGCACCTTGCCGTTGAAGATTCCGAGGGTCCACCGATGCAGGTCGCCGGTGGTGGAGTAAATGGCACCCGCGCCGCCGGCCCAACTCATGTCCCAATTATTGGCGCGTTTGAATCCGAGGAGACCCTTGGTGTAGCCGAGAGCTTCACCTTCCGGCTCACTTCCCTTTTGGTGAACGCCAGTTTGGCTCATGCCCAGCGGTTTGAAAAAAGTTTCACGCAAAAAGTCGCCGTACGATTGTCCGGACACCTTTTCGACAATCAACCCAAGCAAAAGATACCCGGAGTTGCAGTAGTCAAAACTTTCGCCCGGGAGGAAGTTTGCCTCGGTCTCCTGAATCGACTGAATCAGTTTGGACATGTCGACCGGTTTGCGAACTTGTGACTCAAACCGCGGATGTGACGTGTAGCTGAACATGCCCGACGTGTGTGTGAGAAGATGATGCAGTGTGATCTTTTCTCCGCTTGGCCAAGCAGGGTAATATTTCGTCAAGGGGTCGTTCACTGTTAACTTACCCTGTTCCTGTAATTCGAGAATCGACGCTGCCGTGAATTGCTTGGTGATCGAGCCGATGCGAAAAGGGGTGTCGTCATTATTGGCCCGCTTGGCTTTGGTATCCGCCATGCCGTAGGCGCGCTGGAAGAGAATCTTACCGTCCTTCGACACGAGAGCAGCAAAGCCTGGGTGCGTGTTTTTCTTTAGTAGGCTTGAAAGGAAGTCGTCCGCCAACTCGGATGGCGTTGCCGCATGGGCGTTTGCTGCGATGACGACTGCGGTAAGGCAGCCAAGCAGTGGTCTGATGACGTTTAGCGCTTGGCTTTGGTGAATTTTTTTCATGTTTACCGTGTTGGCTTATAGTCCGGATTGGGTGCTGGCATCTTGGCTTTAATTTGCTTTTGCCAAGCGCTGAGTTTGGCGCGGAGTTCGGCGGCTTTCCTTGGGTTGCGCTTGGCCAAGTTTGTTCGTTCGCCGGGATCCTTGGCCAAGTTGTACAGTTCAAAATTGTTATAGTGGTAAAACTCGATGAGTTTCCAGTCGCCATCACGAATCGAGGCACCCGGTTTCCAGGAGGATCCATGGTAGTGGGGGTAATGCCAGTGGAGCGTGCGATTGCCGGTGTCGTTGCCCTTGAGTTGGGACAACAGGCTCCGGCCGTCGACGTGCAGCTTGGGTTTGAGAGGGAGCCCGGCGAGATCGAGCATCGTGGGGAAAAAATCCATGCTGATCAATGGCTTGTGCGACACGCTGCCGGGTTGGGTGACGCCGGGGGCGCGGATGATCGTCGGCTCGCGCACGCCGCCCTCGTACAGCCAGCCTTTGCCGGCGCGGAGCGGCAGGTTGCAACCGGGGCCGAAGCGTCCGCGCTGTAGGGTGCTGAGACCGCCGTTGTCGCTGAAAAATATGACGACCGTGTTTTCGTCGAGCTTGAGTTCGGTCAGTTTGGCCAAGAGTACGCCGACGCTGTCGTCCACGGCGGCCACCATCGTGGCCAGGGCCGGGTTGTCCTGTCGCAGGCGGTTGGTGCCATCGTGCTCCGGCTCGGTCGGTGTTTTGCCCTCGAACGCCTTGGCCGCCTTGGACTGATAATGGTCGATGTGTTTCTTGTACGCCTGAATCGGAGTGTGGATATTATAGTAGGAGAGGTATAGCAGGAACGGCTTGGCTTGGTCGCGCTCTTCCAGGAATTTGACAGACTCCTCGGTGAGGCGTTCGGTGAGATACTCGTCTTTGCGCTTGGCCTTGAGCGTGGGATTGCTCCACGGCCCGTAATAGCCGCCGGGCGGCGAGCCGCGATGGTGGCCGCCGATGTTGATGTCGAAACCCTGGTCCGTTGGCCATTGTCCCTTGTCGCCCAAGTGCCATTTGCCCGCGAAAAAGGTCTGGTAGCCATGCTCTTTGAGGGCCTCGGCGATGGTGGTTTCCTCGAGCGGAAGGTGGCTGCGATCCTCGGGGTGGAGCAGGGGGTTGGCGGGGCGGTTGGCTTGGCCGGGGATCCAGTCGGTGATATCGACCCGAACCGGATGGCGGCCGGTCATGATGCTGGCTCGTGTCGGACTGCAGACGGAGCCGGCGGCGTAGCCCTGTGTGAAGCGCATACCGCTCCTGGCCAAGCGATCGATATTTGGCGTCTCGTGATACGTGCTGCCGTTGGCCCCGATGTCGGCCCAGCCCATGTCGTCCACGAGAAAAAACAGGAAGTTGGTCTGCTTGGCTGCGTCAAGCGCCGGTGCGGCTGTGATGAAAACGCAGAGGGCACAGAGGCACAGAGGGACGCAGAGTTTTGTTGTTTTCATTGTTTGAAATCTGTGTCGGTTCGTTGAATTGATTTAGAGCTTCGGGGCTTTCCACTGCGGGATGCCGCTGTTTTCCATCTGCTCGGCGTACCACACGTGGAATGGGCGGGTCTTGGACATGGGCGCGGATTCATTCACCATCAACGGGCGGGCTTCTTTCCAGAATTTGTTGTAAGCGGCCCGCATTTTCTCGGCCACCTCGGGGTGCTGACCGATGATGTTTGTCCGCTGGCCGGGGTCTTTCAACATGTCGAAGAGCGCGTCCTTGGGTGAGACACCGTGTTTCCGTTGCCGTTCGGAAACACTTACTGCCGTGCCGCCCCCGACAAAGCGGTAACGCTGACTGCGCACGGCAAAGTTTTTCCATTGGTGTGTGTTTGGGTCGGTTCCGGTCGGCCAACGAGCTTTGTGGGTAAAGAGAAAGCGATTATCAGGTAGAGTTTTCTGATCCTCATTAAGTAAAGGCAACAAGCTCCGACCTTCCACCTGTCCCTCAGGCAGATTCTTGATCCCGGCAATGGCCGCGAAGGTCGGCAGCACATCGATGTGCGCACTCACAGTATCAATACTGCGCCCGGCCTTCCAGTGGCCATCCCAGCGCACAAAGAAAGGGACACGGACACCGCCTTCATCGGCACTGCCTTTGAGGCCCTTCATTCCGGCGTTGAAGAAGGGGTAGCCCTTGGCCACCGGTTGACCGGGTCGGCCGGAGCCGCCACCGGTCATTCCGTTGTCGCTCATAAAAATCAGGATCGTGTCTTTGTACAAATCCCATTCGTCCAGCTTGGCCATGAGGCGGCCCATGTTTTCATCGATGTTCTCGATCATGCCGTAAAAGCCCGCCTGTCTGCCGGCGAAACCAAGGTCGGTGAAGTGCTTCGTGTTCTTGGGCGGCGCAATGAACGGCCCGTGCGGCGCGTTGGTGGTGATATACGCAAAGAACGGCGCGTCGCCATCCTTCTTCTGTTTAATCCAGCCAAGCGCGGCTGTGAAAAAAAGGTCGGTGCAGAAGCCCTTGGTTTTGACGAACGACCCATTGTGCCGGATGACTGGATCGAAATACTTGTTGCCCGGCGCATCGGCGCAACTGCATTTGTACGCCTGCCCGATGCCGCCCGCGCCGTGGATGAAGGCTTCGTCAAACCCGCGCGTGTGCGGTTGGTACGGCTCCTCGTCACCAAGATGCCACTTGCCAAAAATACCGCTGGTGTAGCCGGCCTGCTTGAGCACTTGCGGAAGGATGGTGGCCTTGAGCGTCATGCGTTCGCGCTCGAGGATGGTGTGGGTCACACCGTTTTTCATCGGATGCCGGCCGGTCATTAGCGCGCTGCGAGTCGGCGCACAAGTGGGGCTCACCAAAAACCGGGTGAACCGTGTGCTGGTGTCGTGCAGCTTGTCGAGGTGCGGCGTGCGAATCCACGAATGCCCATGCCGGCCGACCGGTCCGTAGCCCTGGTCGTCGGTAATGACGAGAACGATGTTGGGCGACTTGGCTTCGGCCTTGGATTGAAAAAGGCAACCGCCGAGAAGGCAGAGCAGTACAGACAGCTTTCGCAGAGAAAAGTGCATGACCAGTTGATAAAGGAATCATCGATGGCTGCCAAGCCTTTGGCTTGAGGACGGCGGTCGTTTTCGCAACGATGCAGCGCATGCCGGGAGAGACCAGTCAACAACCGCAGCTCAAGCGCGTCATCGGCCTGTCGGGGGCGATGATGATGGGGCTGGGTTCCATCATCGGCACTGGGGTGTTCGTGAGCCTCGGCATCGGCGCGGGTATTGCGGGGCCGTCGGTGTTGTTGGCCATCATGTTGGCGGCGGGCGTGGCGATGTGCAATGGGCTGAGCAGCGCGCAATTGGCGGCCAATCATCCGGTGAGTGGTGGCACCTACGAATACGGCCATCGCTGGCTGAACCCCTCGCTGGGTTTTACGGCGGGTTGGATGTTTCTCTGCGCCAAGTCCGCCTCCTCCGCCACGGCTGCGCTGGGCTTTGCCGGGTACATCGCGCACGCTACCGGCATGGGAGCTTCGTTGCCATTGGCAGTGGGCGTGGTGGTCTTGGTGACGGTGATTGCCCTCAGCGGCATTGAGCGCAGCAACAGGGTGAACATTGTCATCGTGTCGATTGTGATCTTGGCGTTGATGATTTTCGTGGGGGCGGGCTTTTCAAGCGCCGTTAAAAACAAGGCCGCGTTTCAGCCAATCTTCGATGGCGGGAAACTCACCGACCTGCTGCAGGCCACGGCGCTGATGTTCGTGGCCTTCACGGGCTATGGCCGCATCGCGACGCTGGGTGAGGAGGTGGCGGAGCCTCGGCGCACCATCCCGCGCGCGGTCATCGTCACGCTGCTCATCTCGATGACCCTGTACTTGTTAGTGGCTTTTGTGGGGATTGGCGTGAATGGTTTTGAGAACCTCGACGGGTCGTTGGCATTGGCGGAAAAATCGGTGAGCAACGCCGCGTTGCCTACGGTGATGCTCGTCGGCGCGACGGTGGCGATGGTGAGTGTGCTGTTGAACCTCGTGCTTGGCTTATCGCGCGTTGTGCTGGCGATGGGTCGGCACGGCGATTTGCCAAAGGCGACCGCGCGCATCAGCGAATCAACCCGTGTGCCCGCGGTGGCCACGGTGGGGGTGGCGGTGTTGATTGCGGGGTGGGTGTGCGTCGGCGACGTGAAACTGACTTGGAGCTTCAGCGCGTTCACGGTGCTGGTGTACTACGCGATCACCAACCTCTGCGCGATTCGGATGAAACCCGGGGAGAGGTTGTATCCGATTTGGCCGGCGTACCTCGGCTTGGCCGCGTGCCTTACCCTGGCGTTCTTTGTGGACTGGGGAATCTGGCTGACCGGCTTGGGGCTAATTATCATCGGGCTGGCTTGGAGAGCGTGCTTTAACGCTAAGCGAGCAACTGCTTCACCTCGCCGGTGCTTTCGGCGAAGCGGGGTAGTTTTAGGCCGAGGGCTTTTGCCTGGGTGAGCCAGAGGTTGGCGAGGGGGTGGCCTTGTTTGGGCTTTGCGAATTTGCCGTTTTTCTTTGGCACTGGGCCGGAGGTTTCGGAGAGGTTGAGGTGCTTGCTGGTGATGAATTTGCCGCCGCCGGAACCGGCCACCACGATGGGCAGCGCGCTGTATTGATGCGTGGCGCCATCGCCAAGGCCGGAGCCGTAGGTGAAAATGGTGTTGTCCAAAAGTGAGGTGCCGTTGGCTTCTTTTATTTTTTCCATCTTCTCAACAAGATAAGCAAACTGCGCGACGTGAAAGCGGTCGACCTTGAGCAGGTCGTCGATGAACTTGCCTTGGTTGTGCGACATGCCGTGGTGGCTGCGCGGTTTGTCGAAGAGGCTTTCGTAAAGGTAAGGCGTGTCCCAGCGCTCGGGGCCGACCATAAATGTGGCGACGTTGGTGAGGCCGGTTTGCAGGGCGACGACCATCAGGTCACCCATCACACGGATGTATTCGCCGCGCGGCAAATGGGCCTCGGCCGGTTCGGCGAGCTTCACTTTTGTCAACTCGCTTTTCATTCGCTCAAGGCGGTCGACTTGTTTCTCGATGGATCGAATGGAGTCAAAATATTCGCTGAACTTTTGCTGATCCGCTTGGCCAAGCTGACGCTTGAGTGAATGGGCGTCTTCCAGCACAAGGTCGGTGATGTTCCGAAATGCCCGCAACTCGTGCGTGCCAAACAACCGCCGGTACGCCTTGCGCGGATCGCGCATGCTCGGCGCCACGTGGCCGGTGCCGTACCACGAGACGTTATCAAAATGAATGGATTCTTTATTATCCTTGTGACTGTTGCTGCTGAACTCCAGCGTGCGGAAGGGCGTATCCGCGCCGAGTTGTTCGCCGAGGATGTGATCGAGCGTGCGCGCTTGCGGATACGGCGACTGCTTTACCGTGAACGTGCCGGCGCTGGTGAGAAAACACGAGGCGCATTGCGCGTGCACATCGGTGCCGGGCTGGAAGGCGCGATCCATGCCGGTGATGAGCGTGACCTTGTCCTTCACTTTTTCCAACGGCTGCAGCGTGGGCGTGAGCGTGAGCGGATGCACGCCAACGGGAATGCGCGCGCTATTGCCGAGCGCTTTGCGGTCCGAGGTAAATTTTGGGATAGGGCCGTTGGCTTCGCCGGGGAAAAAGCCGCGCCGCACCACGCCGATGGGCACATAAAAAAACGCGGCGCGTTGGGCGGGCTTTTGATTGGCCGCCGCCAGCCCGAGACTTTCCAGCCACGGCAAGCTCAAGGCGGCTCCGCCGAGTCCGTGAAGAAATGCGCGTCGTGATGTGTGCGTCATCGTTTTGTTTTTATACTGTTTTTTGGGCGTTCTGCCGAGGCTGTTTTTTGGCGCGGCTTGTTGATGAATGGCGCGCTTTGCACCACTTCGTGCAGGAGCGTTTGCAGACGATAACCATCGGCGATGGTCTTGGCGGAGATGCGATCCAGCGCGGGCGCATCGGCGGGCGTGAGGCCGCGGCCCAGCGCGTAGGAAAGCATGTGGCCGGCAAAGGCGCGGGTGAAGCGGTCTTTCTCGGCGAGGATGGCGTCCTTAAATTCCACCACGTTTTTGAAAGAATGCCTGCGAAAGAGCACGCCCGAGGCGTCCACCGCGCTGCCGTTTTCGTAGCCATCGCGCCAGCGACCGACGGGATCAAAATTCTCCAGTGCGAAGCCGAGCGGATCGAGTTTGGAATGGCAACCGGCGCAATCGGCGCGTTCGCGATGCACGGCGAAGCGTTCGCGCATTGTCAGTTTTTTATCCGCCGCCCTGGGTTTCTCTAGCGGCGGCACATCGGCGGGTGGCGGCTCGGGCGGCGCGTTGAAAATCACGCCGGCAATCCACGCGCCGCGCGTGATGGGCTTGGTTTCATCCGGGCCCGAAGTCATCGTCATCACCGCCGCGGTCGTTATCACGCCGCCCTGTCGTCGATCGGTTACGGGTTGGCGCGTGAACTGCATCGTCACCGGCCCGCCGATTTTCCCCGCCGGTGTATCGCCATACCATTTGCGCAAACGGCCGGAACGATAGGCGTATTTCGAATCAATGAACTCCAAAATCGACCGGTTCTCGATGAGCACCGTTTCAAACAAGAGCAACGGCTCCATCATCATATCCATCGTGGTGCGATAGTTGGGTGCTGCGTAAAAGAAATCCTTGAATTTATTTTCATCCGGCACGGCGGACACAATGCGGTCGAGCTGCAGCCACTGTGACGGGAAGCTGTCGCAAAAGCGTTTGAGCTTCGGGCTGGCGAGCATCCGATTCACCTGCGCTGCGCGCACCGCTGGCTTAGCCAGTTCGCCGTTGCCCGCGAGCTGCAGCAATGCGTCATCCGGAATGCTGCTCCACAAAAAGAAAGACAACCGCGAGGCGAGATCGTAGCCATCCAGCGGCTCTGTTTTGCCAGCGGCCGCTGGCTGGTCGTACAGATACAAAAACCGTGGTGAAGACAAGACCGCTGAGGCCGCTTCCTTCATTGCATCGGTGAAGCCTACGCCCGAATCGATTTGCCGGTGCACGTGCTCCGTGTAGCGATTGAGCAACGCCTTCGGTACGGGTCGGCGAAAAGCGCGGGTCATGAATTTGCGCAATCGTGCACACACCGTGTCCTTCATCTCATCCGCCGCGGGTGCGACAAAAAACCCCCGCCAAATCCCTACCGTGCTCCCGTCGAAATTCGGGCTCTGCACAATGCGGCGACTGAGCTTGAAAAATGCCTCCAACAAAAACGGCGACAACGAAAGATGATCGCCGCGATTGTCGAAGCCGTGCTCCGCGCGCGGATCCTGAGGGAACGGCCCCACCCCCGCCAGCCGAGGCTC
>JABGZB010000391.1 GCA_018674955.1 Verrucomicrobiota bacterium
CAAGCCGCACGCGCCCGCGCCTGGCACGCGCACCACCAACTCGTGGTCGCCACACCGCACGCGCAGCAGCGTCTCGTGGCCAAGCGTCTCGCAACCTTGCACCGTTCCCGTCGCGTCGCACGCGCCGGAGGCTAGTGTAATATTTTCCGGGCGAATGCCCATCTCCACCTCGCCTCCCGCGTGCTTGGCCAAGTCGCCGCCCAAGCCAAACGCCAAGTTGGCGCCGATCCCGACAAAGGCTAGGCCACCGTCGCGCTCCACGAGTCGGCCACGGACGAAATTCATCCCCGGCGTGCCGATGAAATCGCCGACGAACCGGTGCGCCGGCCGTCGGTACAAGTCCATCGACGTGCCGGTTTGCATCACTTGGCCAAGGTCGAGCACGCAGAGCCGTTGGCCAAGCGTCATCGCCTCGGTCTGGTCGTGTGTCACAAAAATCATCGTCGTGCCGAGCCGCCGATGCAGCTCCGCGATCTCGGCGCGCATCCCGGCGCGCATCCGCGTATCGAGATTCGAGAGCGGCTCGTCGAGCAGGAATACTTTCGGTTTGCAGACCATCGCCCGGCCAAGCGCCACGCGCTGCCGCTGCCCGCCGGACAACTCCGCCGGCTTCCGGCGCAACAGGCCGGCGAGGCCCAGCACCTCCGCCGCCTCGGCAACGCGCAAGCGAATCTCCGGCTTGGCCACTTTGCGAAACTTCAAACTGAACGCCATGTTTTGCTCGACGTTAAGATGCGGGAACAGCGCGTAATTCTGGAACACCATTGCCACGTCGCGATCCTGCGGCTTCACGCGGCTGACCTCGCGATCGTCGAGAAAAATGCCGCCGCTCGTGGCCTCCTCCAGCCCGGCGACGAGTCGCAGCAGGGTGGACTTGCCGCAACCCGACGGCCCTACGAGCACCATCAACTCGCCATCGGGGATCTCGAGGCTCACCCCGTCCACCGCGCGAACGGCGCCAAAGAATTTGCAGAGATTGTCGAGTCGGACGCTTGCCATCGGATTACTTTTTCCGCGGGCCGACCTTTTGCAACGGCGGCGTCACCGTCAAGTCCCGCGCGATGTAGGCGACCATGTTTTGAAAGTCGCCCGGCGACAGACCGGCGAGTGACGCCTTCATCATCAGGCCGCCCGCGCCGCTGGGGTGGACGCTGCGCTGGCCGGTGGCATACTTGCGGAGTTGATCGAGCAAAAACCAATCCTCCTGCACATTCACCGGCGGCGACTTGATCTCCGGTTTGCCCTCGCCCTTGGCGCCGTGACACGACGCGCACCGAGTCGCGTAGTGTGCCCTGCCGATGGGGATGTTGCCGCGAACCACGCGGATCGACGGCTTCGGCTTGCGCCCGGAAAAGTTCCGCGCCAGAGCAGCGAGTTGCGCCTCGGTCTCCACCTTCGCCATGGCCACACCCATCAAAGCCTCGGCGCGGTTGGCCGGATTTTTGCCGCGATGCCCCGACTTAAAATTTCGCAACTGCTCCGCCAAGTACCACTCTGGCAACCCGTCGAGCACCGGCCCGCGCTGCATCTCGCGTGTGCTGTGGCAAACCATGCACGCATCAATCGTCGCCGTGTCCACTTGGCCAAGCGCGGGGGCGGCGAGCGGCGACTGCGCCTCACTTGGCCCCTGGACACACCCTACCCCAAGCCAAAGCCCCAAGGCCAAGCCGGCACATTGCCACAAAAAATATCGCTGCCGCTCCATCACGCTCGCCCGAATCTACCCCGCTTGGCCAAGTGCCGCGAGTCGGCAAATCTCGCGCACCGCCCCCCCTTTCCCTACGCTGGCGGCGGTGGGTTATCGAACAGCACCAACAATTGTGCTGGTCTGCGGCGCACTGGCAATCGGCTTTGCGCCGGTGTTCGCCAAGTTGGCGCTGGACGAGGGTTTTGGCCCGGCGGCGATTGGTTTTTACCGTGTGTTCTTCGCGCTGCCGTTCATGTGGCTGGTGCTGCTTGCCGCTCCGGGAAAAGCAGAAAAAAGCGCGCGCACCCGCCGACCGACTGGCCTGCTGGCCCTGTCCGGATTTTTCTTTGCCATTGATCTGGTGTCGTGGCACTGGTCTATCAATTACACGACAGTGGCCAACGCCACGTTGCTGGCCAACTTCGCCCCGCTGTGGGTGACGCTGTGGGCCGGCCGCCTGTTCGGCGAGCGGATCGCCCCTAGCTTTTTCGTCGCGCTTGGCCTGGCGTTTGTCGGCGGTGCAATTCTGATGGGCGCCAGTTTTCGATTAAACCCCGAGCGACTGTTCGGCGACGGCCTCTCGCTGCTCACCGCCATTTCGTACGGCTCGTACATGCTCACGGTGAAAAAACTGCGCGAGACATGTTCACCGCAGGAGATCATGGCCTGGTCGGGGCTGTTTGCCGTGCCGCTGATGCTCGCCGCCGCGCTGGCCAGCGGTGAGATGATGGGGACGACGCAGCTCAACGGTTGGCTGGTGCTGCTCGGCCTGGCGCTGGTCAGCCACTTCGCCGGGCAGGGGCTGATCGCGTATGCCTTCGGCCACCTGCCGGCGACGCTCACATCGCTGAATCTGCTGCTCCAGCCGGTGTTCGCGGCGGCGCTGGGCTGGGTGCTGCTTGACCAGGCGCTGGGCGGACAGCAACTGCTCGGGGCGGCGATCGTGCTTGGGGCGTTGTTCTTCGCAAATCGTCCGGCCAAGGACAAATAATTTTGTGCCGCTTGGCCAAGCGTGTCAGCCTCCCGGCCGCATGGATGAGTTTGCCCAAGCAGATGCCGACATGCCGCTCGACGCGCCGGGCCGCCGCCGGCTGCCGGTGCTGCTGCGCCGCGCGTGGTACGGCTTGAACCAGGCGTTCCGCCGGCGCATCGCCGGGATGGGGCTGACGCCGGACCAGTTCACCGTCATCCGGACGCTGCTCGAGGCTGAGCCGGACAGGCTGACGCAAAAGGCGCTGGCCAACGCGATGAGCAGCGACCCCAACACCATCGCCTCGCTGCTCGAGCGCATGGAAGCCAACGGCTTGGTGGAACGCCGGCCGCACGAAAAAGACCGGCGCGCCAACCGGGTGGAGTTGCTGCCGGTGGCTCGGGAAAAATACGACTCCATCCGCGACGAGGCAATCGGCCTGCAGTCGCACGTGCTGGAGCAATTGCAGGAATCCGAGCGGGGAAAATTCCTCGAGCAACTCGAAACCGTCGCCGAGGCCTGCCGCGACCTCTCCAAACCGCAACGGTAAGCGCGGAGAAACCCTAAACAGCCGACTTCGCTGTGAACGTTGGTTAATGAAGCAACATGTTTGAGCTTGGCTGCGGGGCGGGGGTTGCCTAGTTTCCAGCCGTGATTCTCCTTTTTCGCATCCCATCGAGCTTGGCCATCGCGGCCGCTTTTTCCATTTCCCCAATTGGTCAGGCGAACGATGTCGAGCTGACCGGCAGGCCGTACATCGACATGAACTACGGGCCGTACCTCAGCGCCTCGATCGAGGCCGCCCCGGGCAACATTGCCTACAAAGGCATCGCAATCCGGCTCGACGACGGGCCGGGCGGCGTGTCCAAGGGCAGCGAGTTTGTGGTGTTCGAGACCGACACGCTGCGGATGGCGGCGGCGTGGAACGGCGACGAATTCATCGATTGGCGCAGCATCGTTTACGACGGCAGCCACGGCACGCACCCGAAGCTCGTCGGCGAACGGCTCTTCACCAACCCGGTCGCTCCCGGCTGGGCCAGGCCGGGCACGGATCAATTTGAGGATCCGCGCCTGCGCGGCCTCGACAACAAACCGTACGGCCCGCTCCCCCGCGACTGGGGCCAATGGCGCGGACTGTTCCTGCACAATGACCGCGTAATCCTCTATTACAAAATCGGGGGCGTCCGTGTTTTCGAGTCGCCGTCCCTTACGAAACTGTTGTCCGGCCAAAAGGTGGTCATTCGCAATATTAACATCGCCAAACGTGATACGGACCTCGTTTTGCAGGTCGCCCATGTTGCTGGTTCTGAACCAAAACTAAGGACGGTTGATCATCAAAAAATCGCCGTTTACGAAAACCAGTTAACCGTGGGAGTAGTCGGTGGTACGGAGGAAACAAAATTTGAGCCCACCGCCGAAGGCCATCTGCGACTGCGGATCCCTAGCGGCGAACCCGTCACTCTCAAACTTTTTTCGTCCCGCATCAAGGAGGGCCTTATGGGGATGTTCGGGTCGATGATGATCCAAAACAGCAAACCGGAAAATCTTGTCGCTTTGGTGCAGTCCGACCGTGAACGGCGCTGGCCTGAGTCGATGAAAACCAAGCCGCGCCGCATGGGCAAACCGGGCGCGTTCGTGACCGAGGTCATCACCTCCCCGGACAAAAACCCTTATCGCTCGTGGATGCGCCTGGGCGGGTTCGACTTTTTCGAGGGCGGCGATCGCGCGGCAGTCTGCACGTGGATGGGCGATGTCTGGCTCGTTGACGGCATCAACAGCAAGCCGCAGGAGTTCACGTGGACGCGCATCGCCACCGGTATGTTTCAGCCGCTTGGCCTGAAAATCGTCGAGGGCAAAATCTTCGTCACCTGCCGCGACCAAATCACGCAGTTGGTCGACACCAACGATGACGGCGAGACCGACTACTACAGGGCGTTCAACCACGATGCGCAGGTGACCGAGCATTTCCACGAGTTCGCGATGGGTTTGCAGACCGACGCACACGGGAATTTTTACTACACCAAGGCCGCTCGCCACGCCAAGACGGCGTTGGTGCCGCAGCACGGAACGCTGCTCAGGGTGTCACCGGACGGCAAAACCACCGAGATTATCGCCAGCGGTTTCCGCGCGCCGAACGGCGTGTGTGTGAATCCGGACGGCACATTTTATGTGAGCGATCAGGAGGGCCACTGGACGCCGAAGAACGAAATCAACCTCATCGAGAAAGGCAAGTTTTACGGCAACCTCATGGGCTACCACCGAGGCTTGACCGAGGCCGATATCACCTCGCCAATGGTGTGGATGCACAACGACTTCGACCGCTCCCCCGCCGAGCAGCTTTGGGTGAATAGCGACAAGTGGGGCGGACTCGGCAGCCAACTCATCAACCTCTCCTACGGCACCGGTTACGTGTACGTGGTGATGGAGGAAAAAGTGAACGGCCGTGTCCAAGGCGGAGTGGTTCGCATCCCGGACTTTGATTTCCCGACCGGCGTAATGCGCGGCCGCTTCCACCCCGGCGACGGCCAACTTTACGCCTGCGGCCTCTTCGGCTGGGCCGGCAACAAGACTCGGCCGGGTGGTTTCTACCGCCTCAAGCACACCGGCAAACCAGTGCATCTCCCGGTGGCTATCCACGCCACGAAGGACGGCATCTCGCTGACGTTCACGAACGAACTCGACGCGGAGACCGCCGCCGACCCGGAGAGCTATTCCGTCAAGCGCTGGGGCTACAGGCGTCCCCGCAACTACGGTTCGCGCGACTACAAGGCCGACGGCAGCCAAGGCCGCGATCGCGTCGAGGTGACCGGCGCAAAGCTGTCCGCCGACAAAAAATCCGTCCTGCTGCAAATCGCCGACATGAAGCCAACCATGCAGATGCAGATCGAATATAAGATCGATGCAGCCGATGGCGCCTACCTTTCCCACCGTATCCAAAACACCATCCACGCCATCGGCAACAACGGCCCCTTCGCCCGGGAATAAAGCCGCGCTTGGCCAAGCGCTTGACGCCGGGAAGGCGGGGCCGTTATGGTTTCTGGCTATGAGCGAAGGCTTGAAGGCAAATAATTTTCTGGTTCCGATGGTCGTCGAGCAAACGGGCCGCGGGGAGCGCGGGTACGACATCTACTCGCGACTGCTGGTGGATCGCATCGTGTTCATCGGCACACCGATCGATGACACGATCTCGAACCTAGTGATCGCGCAGTTATTGTTTCTGCAAATGCAGGACCCGAAAAAGGATATTCACCTGTACATCAACTCGCCGGGCGGCAGCATCACCGCCGGGCTGGCGGTGTACGACACAATGCAATTTTTGACCTGCGACGTGAATACGTACTGCATCGGTCAGGCGGCCAGCATGGGCGCCGTGTTGCTCGCCGCCGGCACCAAGGGCAAGCGCCACGCCCTGCCCAACGCGCGCATCATGATCCACCAACCGTGGGGCGGCGCGCAGGGAAACGCCTCTGACATCGAGATTCAGGCGGCGGAAATCCTGCGGCTCAAGGACAGCATCAACAAAATTCTCGCCGAGCACACCGGCAAAAAAGTCAAACAGGTCGTCACGGACTCGGATCGCGACCATTTCATGTCGTCCGTGGAGGCGAAGAAGTACGGTCTCGTGGACGAGGTGGTGAAGTCGCGCAAGGACGTCGCCAGCCTCAAGGACGAGAAAAAGAAGAAATAATCCAGACACCCATGGCTCGACCCAACCAGATCACCCTTTGCAGCTTCTGTGGAAAATCCCACTCGGAGGTGCGCAAGCTGATCGCCGGGCCAGGCGTGTACATTTGCGACAACTGCATCCTCGTCTGCAAGAACGTCCTCGACAAGGAACTGCAGGCCGAGGAGAAGAAAAAGACGATCAAGCTCAACGTCCCCAAGCCCAGCCAAATCAAGGCGGCGCTGGACGGTCATTGCATCGGGCAGGACGAAGCCAAGAAGGCGTTGGCCGTCGCGGTGCACAACCACTACAAGCGCATCCAGTCCGGCCTCACCGTCAAGACCAATGGCGATAATAAAATTATCACTGCCCAAAAAGACGACAACATCGAGATTGAAAAGAGCAATATCCTGCTGCTTGGCCCGACCGGCTCCGGCAAGACTCTGCTCGCCCGAACGCTGGCGCGCATGCTCGACGTGCCGTTCGCCATCGCCGACGCCACCACACTGACCGAGGCCGGCTACGTCGGCGACGACGTCGAGAACATCGTCCTTCGACTCCTGCAGGCGGCCGACTACGACGTGAAGCGCGCTCAAATCGGCATCATTTATGTGGACGAGATCGACAAGATCACGCGCCGCACCGAGAACGTCTCGATCACCCGGGACGTCTCCGGCGAAGGCGTGCAGCAGGGGTTGCTGAAGATTCTCGAGGGCACCGTCTGCAACGTCCCCCCGCAGGGCGGCCGCAAACATCCGCAGCAGGAATACATCAAGCTCGACACGACCAACGTGCTGTTCATTTGCGGCGGCGCATTCGTCGATCTCGAAAAAATCATCCAACGCCGCATCGGCAAACACGTGCTCGGCTTTTCCGGCGAGGACGACGCCCAGCGCAACGACAAACCCAGCGCGGAGGACAAGGACATCCTCAAACACATCGAGCCGGAAGATCTGCTCAGCTACGGCTTCATCCCGGAATTCATCGGCCGCCTGCCAGTGCACACGTCACTCGAGGAACTCGACGAGAAGCAACTCGTCCGCGTCATGACCGAGCCGAAGAACGCCCTCATCAAGCAGTTCGCCAAGCTGTTCGAGATGGACGGCGTGAAGCTCAACTTCACCGACGACGCCCTGACAGAACTGGCCAAGGCCGCCATCAAGCGCGGCGCCGGTGCGCGCGGCCTCCGCAGCCTGATGGAGAAACTGATGCTCGACACGATGTTCAAGATTCCCGACGCGACCGACATCATCTCGGTCAAGGTCACCGACAAGGTCGTGCTTGGCCAAGCGGAGCCAGTGTTCCAGCGCCGGCAAAAAAAGGCCGCAGCCTGACCCTCAGCCATGTCGAGTGACTTCAAGCCCGGCGACGCTGTCGCCCAGCAGGTTCAGCGCATTCCCCGCTCCGGGATTCGCGAGTTTTTCGACCTCGTGCAGGGGCGGCCCGACATCATCTCGCTAGGCGTAGGCGAACCGGACTTCGTCACGCCGTGGCACATTCGCGAGTCGGCGATCTACTCCCTCGAGCGCGGCCACACCAGCTACACCCCCAACCTTGGCCTGCCCAAGCTGCGCGCGGCCATCAGCGGCTACGTCGCCGGGGGATTCGGCGTGAGCTACGATCCGGAGACGCAAATCCTCGTCAGCGTCGGCGTCAGCGAGGCGCTCGACATCGCGCTGCGGGCGATCATCGATCCCGGCGACGAAATCATTTACCACGAACCGTGCTACGTCAGCTACGCGCCCGGCATCGCGCTAGCCCACGGCGTGCCGGTGGCCGTACCGTGCCTCGCCAAGGACGGATTCGCCGTCACCGCCGAGGCCATCGAGCAGGCGATCACGCCCAAGTCTAAAGCGCTCGTGCTGAACTTCCCCACCAACCCCACCGGCGGCACGATGACCCGCGAGGCGCTCGAGTCGATCGCCCGCTTGGCCAAGCGCCACAACCTGCTCGTGATCACCGACGAGATTTACGCCGAGCTGACATTCGAGGGGAAACACACCAGCATCGCGTCGCTGCCCGGCATGGCCGAGCGCACAATTTTTCTGCACGGCTTTTCTAAAGCTTACGCGATGACCGGCTTCCGCATCGGCTACGCCTGCGGCCCGGCGGAATTGATCGACGCGATGATGCGTATCCACCAGTACTCCATGCTGTGTGCGAGCATCATCAGCCAAGAAGCTGCGATCGAGGCGCTGCAAAACGGCGCCGAGCCGGTCGCCGAAATGAAGGAACAATACCGTCTCCGCCGCAACTACATCGTGAAGGCGTTCAATGACATGGGACTCGACTGCCACCTGCCACGCGGCTCGTTCTACGCCTTCCCCAGCGTGCAATCGACCGGCCTCAACTCGAGCGAGTTTGCGTCACGGCTGGTGAAAGAGGAGAACGTCGCCTGCGTGCCGGGCAACGCCTTCGGCTCACCGGGCGAAGGCTTCCTACGCTGCTGCTTCGCCACCAGCCTCGAGCAGATCAAGACCGCCTGCGAACGAACCGCCCGCTTTGTCAACTCCCTAAAAACCGAAGGCGCGTAAGCCGCTTACTTGATCTCCAGTAACTCGACTTCGAAGATCAGCGTGGCGTTTGGCGGGATCACTCCCCCGGCACCGCGCGCGCCGTAAGCCAGATCGGACGGAATGTAGAATACCGACTTGCCGCCGATTTTCATCAACTGCAGCCCCTCGGTCCATCCGGGGATCACGCGGTTGAGGGGGAAGGTCGCCGGTTGGCCGCGCTTGACGGAACTGTCAAACACTTTGCCACTGATCAGCTTTCCCGTGTAGTGCACGGTGACTTGGTCTGTGGCTTTCGGGCTGGCACCGGTTCCAGCAGTCAACACCTTGTAAGCCAAGCCGGAAGCGGTGGTCTTCACACCTTCCTCTTTTTTGACCTTCGCCAGAAACGCCTCGCCTTCGGCAGTGGTTTTGTCTGCCGGCGACTTGATGGCGGCTCGCAACGCGGCGAACTGCGCTTCGTCACCTTTGAACGCCTTGGCTTTTTCGCCAATTCGCTTGATGGTTAGCTTGGTGAGTTTGTCGCCCTTGGCAATGGCGTTGACCACGTCCTGCCCCTTGACGACGCTACCGAATACGGTGTGCTTGCCATCAAGCCAAGGTGTCGCCTTGTGAGTGATGAAAAACTGGCTGCCATTGGTGCCGGGGCCGGAGTTGGCCATCGAGAAAATCCCCGGGCCGCTGTGGCTGAGTGACGAGTCAATTTCATCCGGGAACTTGTAGCCCGGATCGCCTGTGCCGGTGCCCAGCGGGCAGCCGCCCTGTATCATGAAGTCGGGAATCACCCGGTGAAAATTCAGCCCGTCGTAGTAGGCCGTGCCCTTGGCGTCGGCCGGGGCGCCGCCGGTTTTTGAGTAGTGCTTGGTGCCCTCCGCGAGGCCGACAAAGTTGGCGACCGTCATCGGGGTTTTCTCAAACTCCAATTTCCCAAGGATGGTTCCCTTGGATGTCTCGAGCTCGGCGTACAGGCCGTCCGCCAGTTTTTCTTCATTTTGTGCCATTACGGAAAACGTCGTCAACGCCATAGCTGCGGCCAGGGCGCCCTTCAAGTTGTGGTTCATTTTCGCCATCAATTTCATGGGACGACCGAGGGAACCCAAAAACGCCGCCGACCGCAATGCTTTATTCGCGACGAGGCAAACTTTAGCGTTCGGTGTTGACCACGAACAGTTTACGCTTTTAGCTCCCTCCCCGTAACCGTGGCCGCCGCCCAACGCCAACTCCCCCGCCCCTTTGCCCGCTTGGCCAAGCTGGGCTTGGTGTGCCTGTTGGCCGGTGGCGGTCTGGCTAGGGGCGTGGTGCAGTTCGATGTTTTCATGGGATTCGCCGGCAAGGCGCGGCAGGGCGAGTGGTTTCCGGTGACGTTTGAGATCCTCAACGACGGCCCGACCTTCGACGGCCAAGTCGAGCTGCGACCGCGCTTCGGAGACAACCCGGTTTACCGCTTCGACGTCGAGCTAGCCACCAACACCCGTAAGCGGTTCACCCTCGCGGTGTTCGCCGGCGCCAACTCCGGCTGGACGGCCAAGCTGAAAAATGGCCGCAAAACCGTGGCCCGCCACGAGGAGCTCAAGCTCGACAGTTCCTACCCCGCCACCTCCCTCCTCGGCGCGTTGAGCGGTCAGCAAGCAGGCGGCCCGGTGCTGCCTAAGACACGATTCAAGAACAAATGGGAGAACGACCGTTACACCCCGCGAGTGGCTCACCTGCAGTTGGACACCTTCCCCGACGACCCCATCGCATTGAGCGGACTGCACGCGCTCTACCTCAACTCCGCACGCGCCATCACCCTCCGCACCGAGCAGGCCGCCGCCCTCTCGACATGGGTGCTCGGCGGCGGGCATCTGATTTTGGCGGTGGATCAGCCCGGCGATGTCACCAGCACACCGTGGCTGTCGAGCCTCGTTCGCGGTCAATTTGGCCCGGTGCAAAACTCCGCCGCTGGCCAGGCGCTGCATCGCTGGGCAGAAGCTGGAGGCTACTCGGCCGTCGGCAGCCCCGACGCCGCTTTTGCCGCCGGCCAACTCGCCACCGCCGAAGTGCGCCTGGCCAAGGGCGAGACGCTCTTCGAGCTCGACAACCGGCCGGTCGCCGCCGAGGCAAATCGCGGCCTTGGCCAAGTGAGCGTGCTGGGGTTCAACCCCGAACGCGAGCCGTTCAAGTCGTGGACAAACCGCGCCTGGTTCTGGGCGCGCTTGGCCAAGGTGAAAAAAACTTGGTTTGAAAAAACCACCGCGCCGACACGCTATGGCCAAATGCACATTGACGGCGTTTATGGCGCGATGCTCGACAGCCGGCAAGTCAGCAAGCTGCCGATCGGCTGGCTGCTGTTGCTGCTCGCCGCCTACCTCGTCATCATCGGGCCGGTGGATCGCATCTGGCTCAAGCGCATCAACAAACAGATGCTCACTTGGCTAACCTTCCCTGCGTACGTCGCGATTTTTTCGCTGCTGATTTATTTCATCGGCTACAAACTGCGCGCCGGCCAACTCGAGTTGAACGAGCTGCACATCGTCGACGTGTTGCCAGGCCAGCAGGAAGTGCTGCGCGGCCGGAGTTACGTGTCGGTTTATTCGCCACTCAACGACGACTACCGGCTAGGCGGCAGCTTCGAGCAGGGCGGCATCCGCTCCGAGTACGGCGGCACATTCCGGGGCAACATGGCCTCCTCGTTGCTCGTGCAACGCGCCCCCGGCAAACTCGAGGCCCGCGCCCGCGTGCCGATCTGGACCAGCCGCCTGCTCTGCTCCGAATGGCTCGCCCCGGCCAACGGCGGCGTCACGGCGGCCCTCACCAAAAACGGACGAGCCAGCTACGAGTTGTCTATCAAGAATGGACTGGATAAAGCAATCACCGGCGCGATGTTGCTGGCGGAAGGCAAAGTCACCGAGCTGGAATTGCAGTCGCCGCCGGGCGGCACTCGCACAATTCGCGTTCGTATCGGCTCGACACCGGATTCAGATCCGCACATTGACTTTGAAAGTATCAGCAACACCGGAAGATTTGAGAATGCCGTGAACGCCCGGAACATGGCGTTTGGCGACACCGAGCGCGGCCGGATTGAGCCGATGTTGATGAACCTCGTCGCCTGCTCCTTTCCGGCGCTGCTCGGGTCCACCAATCCGGCAGGCAACTTGGTGGCCAGCTTCAACGGCTCAGGCGGGCTCGACCTGTCCGCCCACGCCGAACGCGGCGGTGCCGTCTTGTTTTTGCTGGCGGAGGATCATGCGCCGATTCCGTCCACGGGACTTTTTGAAACCAAGCTTGCCCAAGCGCGAACCCTGTACCGCATCCCACTCGAGATCACCAAGCCCGAGTAACACTTGAGCCAAGCGCAAACGAAACAAAATCATGTCAGATGAATCACCCGCCCTGCCGCCGCCGATCTCTAATGCCGCCGTCGAAACCTTTGGCCTCACGCGGCAATACGGAACCCTCACCGCACTGAACCAGCTCGACCTCACGGTAAACCGCGGCGACCTTTTTGGCTTCATCGGCTCGAACGGCGCCGGCAAGACCACCACGCTGCGCATCCTCTCGACCTTCCTCACGCCCTCGACCGGCACCGCGCGCGTCCTTGGCCACGACGTCGTCCGCGAGGCAAACCAAGTCCGCCGCATCCTCGGCTACATGCCGGACTTCTTCGGCGTCTACAAGGACATGGAGGTCACGGAGTACCTCGATTTTTTTGCCGCGTGCTACCGCATCGGCGCGGCCAAGCGCGAGCAGACCATTAGCGACGTGCTCGAGCTTGTCGGCTTGAGCGAAAAAAAAGGCTCACTCATCGGCGCGCTCAGCCGCGGCATGCAACAGCGCATCGGCCTCGCCCGCGTGCTCGTGCATGACCCGGAGATTCTGTTGCTCGACGAGCCGGCCAGCGGGCTCGACCCGCGCGCGCGCATCGAGATGATGGCCATCCTGCAGGAGCTGCAGCGGCTCGGCAAAACGATCCTCATCTCGTCGCACATTCTCAGCGAGCTGCAGTCGCTCTGCAACCGCGTCGCCATCATCGAGAAAGGCAGCCTGATTTACAGCGGGCCGGTGCAGGGTGTGCAGGATCAGTTCGCGCAAAAATCGGGCTTCCGGCTTCGCGTGACCGAAAACCCGCAGCGCGCGCTCGAGCTGTTGCACGAGCGCCCCGAGATCGCCGAGGCGGAACTTGAGGAGGAGGGCGACCGCATTCGCGTCATGCTGACCGAAGGCCAAGCCAACGGCGGCGTGATCGCGGAGATCATCGTCAACGGCGGGCTGCAACTCACTGGCTTGGAGGAGGATGAGATGGATCTCGAGGACGTGTTCCTGCAGGTCACGCGCGGCGAAACACAGTAGCCGACCCGCCGTTCAGTCGCCGGTGAACCGGCTCACACGCGAGCGGACGTCCTCGCGGAACCGCTCGACGTATCCATCGACGTACTTGACGATGTCCAGCGACGGCTCGTCCACGAGCGGCTTCAAATCCATCGCGTAACTGGCGAGAGTCATATCATCAACGGCGTGCGAATCGAAGAACGTCGCGTTGGAGCGAAGCCGACCTTCCAGCGCGAGATCGTACCGTTTGCCGCCGCTGATTTGTGAATCGAAAATACTGATGAGCGCGCGCACGAGGTTCGGCCGGTTGGCCATGTCGAGCAGCACTTTCTCGTCGTCGAGCAGCCAGTTGAGGTCGCGCCAAACCTCGACACCGTAAACCTCCACCGGCCGCTCGGCCGCCGGCATTTCACGCAATGCCCGGATCAGCGGCACCACCACGGCGACGTGCGTGTCGTGCTTGTCGGCGAGGTTGTGTGTGTAAACCACCTCTGGCTTGGTCGCCGCGAGGATCATCCGCAAGTCAACAGCGAAGTCGCTGTTGCCCGGTTGCTTCACCGTCGAGCTGGGGTAGCCGAGTTGCGCCACGAAACCAAACTCGCCGACGACCGCCGCCTTGCGCTGCTCCTCGGCGCGCACGGCCTGCATCTGCTCGTCGGTGTAGTCGGCGTACTCGTTGGTGCGCGAGCTGCCGGCGCCGTTGGTCACCGTCACGCCGCCGAACCATTTCTGCGGCTGCTTGTAGCAGGCGAGAATGCCGTGCAGCGCCATCACCTCGAGGTCGTCCTGATGCGCGCCGACGCCAAGATGCGTCGTCCGGCCAAACGCCTGGCCTGACTCGGTGTCGTCGGGAACAAACAGGTCGGCGGTTGGGTTAGCAAACTGGATCATAGTCGTAATGGGGAGCGCGGCAGGGAAATACCGCTTGGCCGATTCAATCCGCTTGGCCAAGTTTCGTCAAGCATCTGGCCAAGCGAGGGACAGTTGCTAAAGCAATTCTTCGACAAGTTCCGGTGGACGGGCGATGACGGCCCGGCGGCCTTTCACGACGATCGGCCGCTCGAGCAAAATCGGGTGTGCCACGATGGCGGTGAGGATGTCCTCCTCCGGCGTGTCCGGCGAGAGGCCAAGCTCGTCGTACTCGTCCTCCTTGGTGCGCAAAAGATCGTGCGCCGGCGCACCCAGCTTCTTCAGCAAACCGCCTAGCTCCGCTTGGCCAAGCGGTGCCTTGAGGTACTCCACCACATCGGGATCCTCGGCATTGTCCCGCAGGATGCCAAGCGCTTGGCGGCTCTTCGAGCAGCGTGGGTTGTGGTAAATGATCATTCCTTTTTTTTGGCCTCGAGCAGGTTCCGCACCCTGTCGTACTCGGGGTTAACGCACTTGGCACCCCATCGCTTGAGGACGGCCAGCAGCCCGGGATCGCTCTCGGTCTTCAGTCCCTGATCGCCGGTCTCTTTAATCCAGTTGTCGAGCAACCGTCGGTGCCTTAGGAGTTGTTTCTTGAACTTTGGATCGTTGGCCAGATTCTGAATTTCGTGCGGGTCATTGGCCAGATCGTACAGCTCCTCCGGCTCTTTTTTTGGGCCGAAGAAAATCAACTGCGTCTCGTTCATCTCGCCATTGGCCATCATCTCGCGAAACTTCTTGGAAACCGGCCACGGATCCTTGTAACTCGGCTGCATGAACGGCCGATCGGTGAGGTAGTTTCGCATGTACTTGAACTGCGGCGTGACCAAGGCGCGGATTCGCTCGATCGTGTAGTCACAACGATCGCGCGACGCGACGACAAACTTCCGTTGTGTGTAATCCTCAGCCAAGAAGTCTGCTCCCTCCATATGCTTCGGTACTTCGATGCCGGCGGCGCTCAAACACGCCGGCGCGATGTCGATGCCGCTGATCAAGTCCTTGCGAACCTGTCCCGACACAACACCCGGCCCCGCGACCATCATTGGCATCTGAATGCCGCCCTCGTAAACAAACTGCTTGTGCCGGTGCAGCTTGTAACCGTGATCGCTAAAACAAAAAATCAGCGTGTTGTCGTAAAGCCCGTCGCGCTTGAGAGCGGCGATGATCTGCCCGACTTGCTCGTCGGTCTTTAGCAAACAATCGTAGTGGTGAGCGATCTCCTCCCTCACGAGCGGGATGTCCGGATAATACGGCGGCACCGGCACCTTGGTACGGTTAATCACCTTGGGCGCGCGCCGGCCCAGTTTCCCACCGCCAAGCTGCACCTGCCCAAAGAATGGCTGGCCTTTTTTGCGTCCCTCCCAGCACTCACCGGCGACCAATGCCGCCGGCCCCCAGCCGCGTTTCCTGGGCAGGAAGTCGTACATCGCGCGGGTATCATGCTTGAAGTTGTAATCGTCCTTGCCTCCCTCGTTGAACGTCCAGTAACCGGCGGCACGAAACATCTCCGGCAGCGTCCGCACACCTACGGGCAAACGGATGTCATCGTAAACCGGCCCCAAATCCTTTCCGCGAAAGTTCGCGCGGCCGCTGCGGTGATTGTGGATTCCCAGGCTCGTTTGCATCGCGCCGACAATGATCGACGATCGCGTCGCCGAGCAGACACCGGCCGGAGTGTAAAACCGGTCGAACCGAATGCCCCTCGCCGCCAGCCGGTCGATGTGCGGCGTCTTGATGATCTTGTCGCCGTAGCAGCCGAACCAGCCGCTGACGTCCTCGAGGTAAATCCAGAGAATGTTCGGTCGCTCGACCGCCTGCGCCTGGCCAAGCACAAACAACAGCCCCAAAAAGGATAGGGTTCGTTTCATAGCGGCGGAAAATGCCACGGGCAAACCGGCCGGGCAAGCATACACGCTTTCCCAAGGTTGTCTCGCGCGGCGGAGTGTGCTTTGATTTGGCGCATGAAGAATGCTGTTTTCACGGTTGCACTGGCGGGGGCACTGGCTGGCTGCGGGGGGCGGGAACAAAGCCCCGCGTCTGCCGCCCCAGAACCCGGCCAACCCGCACCTCCGGCCAAGGCCGAGTCTGTGCCGCAACCAGTTGACCGCGCCAACATCAACCCCCAACCCGGGCCGGCGGCCAAGGCTGTTCAGCCGATTCGACATGAACCGATCATGAAACCAACCAAAGTAGCTGCTGCAAAAATCGTCAAGACCGACGCCGAGTGGCGGGACACACTGACCCCGGAGGAATACCGCATCCTCCGACAGAAAGGCACCGAGCGAGCGTTCACCGGCAAGTACGATCATCATTTCAAGGACGGCACCTACATCTGCAAAGCCTGCGGCACGGCGCTGTTTCTCTCCGAGACCAAGTACAACTCCGGCTGCGGCTGGCCGGCGTTTTTCAAGTCGATCGATGGCACCGTCGACGAAACACCCGACACCAGCCTCGGCATGGTTCGCATCGAGATCACCTGCAAAAAATGCAACGGCCACCTCGGCCATATTTTCGATGACGGCCCCAACCCGACCGGCCTGCGCTACTGCGTCAACTCCGCCTCGATGGACTTCGTCCCCGCAGAAAAAAAACCGAGCGCGGCCAAGTGACTCCGCCGCGGGTCTCGGTGGTTTTGCCGGTGCGCGATGCAGCGGCGACGGTTGAGCGTGCGGCACGTTCCATTCTCGATTCCACCCTTCGCGAGCTCGAACTCATTGTCATCGACGACGGCTCCGCCGATAACAGCGCGGCGATCGTTCGGCAAATTTCCGATCCGCGCCTGCGCTTGGTTCAGCAGGACGCACTTGGCGTCTGCGCCGCGGCCAATCGTGGAACCGCCGAGGCGCGCGCGCCAGTGATCGCGCGAATGGACGCCGACGACTTCTCGCATCCCGCCAGGCTCGAAAAACAACTTTCTCTGTTGCACCTCTCCGGCGCGAACATGGTCGGCTGCCGCGTTCGCATCGTCGACGCGCTTGGGCGCGCGGTCGGGTCGATGCAGCGCTACGAGCAGTGGAGCAACTCGCTGACCGAGCCGGGGCGGATTGCCGCCATGCGGTTCGTCGAGTTGCCGATCGTCAATCCGACGCTCCTTGCCAAACGCGAGGTGTTCGAGTTGGACTTTCGCGACGGCGCTTGGCCGGAGGATTACGACCTTTGCCTCCGCGCGCTTGGCCAAGGGCACACGGCGGCCAAGGTGCCGGAGGTGCTGTTCGACTGGATCGACTCCGGCGACCGGTTGACCCGCACCGACGAGCGCTACTCGCCGGAAGCCTTCGATCGCTGCCGCAGAGCGCACCTCCTCGACGGTCCACTCGCCGAAAAAACCAAGGTTGACATGTGGGGTGCGGGCCAAGCCGGCAAGCCGTGGCTGCGCTGGTTGCTTGCGGAGGGATTCACCGTGCGCCACGTCGTAGAGGTTTCGCCGAAAAAAATCGGCACGAAAATTCACTACACCCCCGTCATCGCCGACACCGAACTCCCCCCACCCGACGGCACACCGCTGATCATCGCCGTCGGTGCCGCCGGAGCCCGCGAACTCATCGAGGCCGACGTGGCCAAAAAAGGCTACGTCCCGGGCATAGACGCTTGGTTTGTCTGCTGACTACTGTCCCAATGGGATGCCCTGGTCGATGAGCATGACGGGGATGTCCTGGCGGATGGGGAACAGGATTTTGCCATCCTCGCGGATGAGACCGCCGTCGATCGGCTCGGCGACTTTTTCGTCAACGCGATCGACGAGCGTCCCGGCTTGGATCCGTTTGTTGAGGTCGTCGACCAGTTCCGCGCCGCCCTTGGCCAAGGGCTGGTGAGTCTCGGGGCAACACATGATTTCGAGCAGTTTTTCGTCCATGACAATAATCAGTTTTTGAGTGCTTTTTGTGCGGCGGCGTACACGGCCTTTAGCGGCACGTCGGCTTTCGCGGCGACTTCTCGGCACGACTCGTACTCCGGCGCGGCCTGCACCAACTCGCCGTTAAGTCGGCCAAGCTTGACCCGCACTTGGCCAAGTGGCGTCTCGACAGTGACGACTTCGCGGCGGAGTTTGCGGCGATCGGCGGCGTGGCGGCGGACGCCCAGCGCGGTGGTCTCACGCAGGATCATTTCGCTGAAGCGATCCGCATCCGCCTCGGCGCACAACACGGTGAGCAGCACTCCGGGGCGGTTCTTTTTCATCTGGATCGACGTGTGGAACACGTCGAGCGCGCCCACCTGCAGCGCGGTCTCGACGAAATGGCCAAGGTGCTCGGCGTTGATGTCGTCGAGGTTCGTCTCGATGACGGTGACGGTGTCGCGCTCCCAGTCGAGCGGCTTGGCCTCGGTCGCTGCCTCCGCTTGGCCAAGCACGGCGCGGAGGACATTGGGCCGGGTGTTCATGTCGCGCGTGCCCAGACCGTAGCCGATCCGATCCGGTGTCACGCCACGCATCAGCTCGAACGACTCGGCGAACTCGGCCAGCAACGCCGCGCCGGTAGGGGTGACGAGTTCGTGCGGCTCGTCGCATTGGTTCACGGTGACGCCGCGCACGCTGAGAATTTCCAGCGTGGCGGCGGTCGGCACCGGGAAACGGCCGTGCGCGCAATCGACCCAGCCGGTGCCCTCGGTGACTGGCGCGGCGAGCACGCGCGGTTTGCCGAGCAACTCGAGCGCGATGCAGCCGCCGACGATATCAACAATCGAGTCCACCGCACCGACCTCATGAAAGTGCACCTCGTCCGGCGGCATGCCGTGGACCTTGCCCTCGGCCTCGGCGACACGGCGAAAGACGGCGACCGACTTTTCCTTCACCCAGTCGCTAAGCGCGCTGCCGTTGATGAGCGACCGGATGTCGGAAAACGTGCGCTCGTGCGAGTGGCCGCCGTTGGCGTCGTGACTGTGCGAGTGGGAATGGCTGTGCTCATGCGAGTGCTCGTCGCCCTTGGTTGGCAGGAGGTGGACGTCGAACTTGACGCCCTCGATGTTCGACTTGGTTTTGCGACCGACGTGCAGCTGGTAACCGTCGAGATTGAGCTTGGCCAACTCGGCCTCGAGCGCCGTTGCATCGACGCCGAGATCGATCATCGCGCCAAGGAACATGTCGCCGCTGATGCCGCTGAAAATATCGAGGTAAAGTGTCTTCATCCGATTACGTAATAGCGAAGCCCGTGACGGGATTAAACGCTGAAGTAGGCAAAGGGTCTACCAGTAAAACACCGGGGTGCCAGATGTGCGCTCGACCATGCCGACCAATTTACGGCCTTCCATCTTGGTTTTCTGCCAAGCAACGTGGCCGTCGAGGTAATTCAGGTTTCCACCGGCCGGGTATTTGCCGGAATTATCCAAGTGAGCCGTCTTGTGCAGCTTGGCCCATCCACCGCGTACCGTACCAAATCCATTGTTCAGTGATGAGGAACAGGTGGCATCGGCGGTGAGGACCCGGTCGGAAGGCGACGGCTTGACCGTCAGACCCCTCACCTTGATCGGTCGGGTTGACATCGTGTAGTTGATGTTAGTCTCAACCACGCGCGCAGCCCACGGTATGGTCAAGGCATAGCCAATGACCCGGAATTGTATCTGACCAGTAAACTGCCACAATTCTTTGTCGTTCTGTTCGAGGAACGAAGGGCAATATAGAATGTTCCGCTGGAAGCCCTGCTTTTCCATGGCGGCGACGACGTTGATGCCGGCGTCCCACGGCCAATTGCCCGTTCTCTGGCCAAACTTGTTTCGGTTGTGCGGCAGTTTATTGCTATTTTCATCTGCGTACATTTGCCATGCGAGCGACATTTGCTTGAGGTTGTTTAGACAGCTGGTGCGCTTGGCCGATTCCTTGGCCTTGGCCAGGGCCGGCAGGAGCAAGGCTGCAAGGATTGCGATGATCGCAATGACAACCAACAATTCGATGAGGGTAAATGCTCGAAGCCAAGCGGGGCGAGGAGAAATTTGGTTCTTCATTCTTACAAAAGGTTCATCGTTTGACGGAAACCAAGTCTCGTTCCCGCAGAAATCAATTTTTCAAAGTTTGACAACACTATTTCAATCTCGCGCTGGAGAGCGGCTCGCCGTTGGTGGAAATGACGTGGATGCCGTGCGCGTTGCTGCCGGTGTGGAACAACTCCCACACGACTTCCTTTTTGCGGTTCACCTCAAAAATACGCACTTTGGCGGGGTTTCTCTGGGCGTAGCTGCTAATGACGGTATTGCCGTTGGGCAGCCGCTGACCACCGCACGGGTCGGCGAAGCGCCCGGCAACGTGCGAGTTGTCCACGCGCCAGACGACTTTGCCTTTCGCGTCGAACTCCACCGTCTTGTTGCCGTGCGTCAGATTGACGACCGTGTTGCCGTTGGCCAAACGGATCGCGGTAAACGGCCAGTTCTCGGCAGCGCGGCCACCAAGTTCAGCGAGGTCGGTCTTGATTTCGTTTACCACCGTGCCGTCCGGTTTGTACTCTTTAACTTTGAACGCCAGTAGGTGCGGCACGATGTAATTTCCGTTGGGCAACTTGCGGGCCATGCGCGTCTGCATGTGGCCGTTGTCCGTCTCCGGCTTGAGCGGCACTTCGACGGCGACGTTGCCGTCCTTGGTGATCTCGAGTAGGCGCGGCTTCGGCCCGCGCTCGACGACGAGCGTGTTGCCGTTGGCCAGGCGCGACGCCGTGCCGAGCTCCTTGTTCGGCTTGGCCAACGCATAACGCCAAACGACTTTCATGTCGCGCGTCATCTCCTTGGCCACATTGTTCGCGGAAAAAAGAATGTTGCCGTTTGGCAAAACGGAGCCGTCGCGCGAATGTTCGTTCACCTGCCAGACGACCTCGCTTTTTTCGTTGATGAGTTGAGTCAGCCGGCCGCAGATCAAAATGCTGTGTCGTATGCCCTCGCTGCTCACCTGCCGGATGGCCGGTTGGTCCGCGGCAAAAGAAGAAGCGCCCATCGCAAACAGCGACAAGCCGAGAATGGAATTACGAAGTGATCTCATGCACGGCGAACCTACCCCGCCACCACCGCTTGGCCAAGCGACTAGTTATTCACTCAGCAAATCGACAAGGTGGATTTCGCCGTCGGTGATCTCGATATTCAGCGGGTGGAGGCTAGCTCCGGTGCACGGCCCCTCGATGCACAGGCCGGTTTTTGGGTGATACATCGCGCCGTGCGTTTGGCAAACGAACAGACTGCCGTCGCTGCTGAAAAACTCGCCGTCGCCGTAGTCGAGGGTCAGCGGCTGGTGGCGGCAGAGGTTTTCGAAGGCAACGATTTCGCCCCTGTAATTAGCCACAAAAGCGTCCACCCGGATGCCGTCGCGCTTAAATGAAAATCGCTTGGTCGTGCCCTCGGGCAGGTCGTCGAGCTTAGCCAGCTTTTTGCGCATCAGCCGTTGGCCAAGGTTTCTTCAGGGATGCCCTCGTTGAGGCTGCCGCGCCGGTAGCCTTTCGTGTCGAGCGTGACGACGGCGAAACCGGCGTCGCGGATCCGCGCCGACACGGACGCCATTAAGTCCCCGCCGAGGAAGCGTTCCATCTCCGCTTGGCCAAGCTCGATCTTGGCCAAGGCACCACCGGGCTGTTCGTGGTGCCGCACGCGTACTTCGCGAAAACCGGCGTCGCGCAACACGCCCTCGGCCTGCTCGATCATCGCCAGCTTCTCCGGCGTGACCGTCTGCCCGTACGGGATGCGGGAGCTGAGGCAGGGCATCTGCGGCTTGTCGGCGGTGGGGAGGCCAAGTGCGGCGGAGAGTGCGCGGATTTCCCCCTTAGCCAAGTCGGCCTCCTTCAGCGGGGCACGCACTTCAAACTTTTTGGCTGCATCAGCGCCGGGCCGGTGGTCGCCGATGTCGCTGGTATTTTCGCCGTAAGCCAGCACCGCGAAACCGCCATCGATCGCGATCGGCTCGAGCCGGGTGAACAGTTCGTGCTTGCAGAAGTAGCAGCGGTTGACCGGGTTGGCGGTGTAGTCAGGGTTGGCGAATTCCTCCGTTTGAATGATCCTCAGCGGAAAGCCGTGCGCCTCGGCGATCTCGCGCGCCTCGGTGAATTCGCGGCGCGGCAAACTCGGCGAGTCGGCGATCACTGCGAGCATCTGGTCACCCAGCACCTCGTGGGCGACGTGAGCCAACAGCACCGAGTCCACTCCGCCGGAGTACGCCACCAAACAGGATTCGTACCCGCGCAGGATGTCGCGCAGTCGGTTGAGTTTCTCGTCAGCCACGCGACAAAACTGCCCCGAACGCCCGCTGATGTCCAGCGGCCAGCAAGCCACCTCAGTGAGACTTGATCCGAAAAAACCGCTGCCTGCTGCCCGCGCTGAAAGGGTGCGGGCTTGTGGCGTCCTCGAGGTCGGCCACAAACAACGAATCGTGCGTCGCCAATCTGCGCTGCCAGAATTATGTTCAATTCGTCGGCACTGTGCGACTCGTTGGAATCACTGAAGCCGTCGATGCCGTTATCCTGCAAATAGAGGTCGCCGGTCGCCGGGTGAATGGCAAACCCCGCCGCGTTGCGCAGGCCGGTGGCGATGCGCGCGAGGTTCGTTCCCGTGACCTTGCCGCCGCGATCGGTGAGTGTGATCCTGTAAACTGAGTCCCCGCGCAGTGTGCCGCGGACCCCGATGTCGCTGCTCAGGGTGGCGGGCTTTTTTGTCATCGCATAATTAGAATCCGAGCCGGCCTGGAAAAAAAGATCGATGGCATCTGGCTGGCCCGGCGGTGCCCGAAAGGCCAGCGCCGAGTGCGAATGCCAGCAGCAGCAGCCGGGATAATTGATCCGGATGCGCCCTGCCAAGGTTAGTGGCGCGGCGGGATTTTCACCCAGCCGAAGGACGGTGATCGGGCGATCAGGTTGAAGTGAAGACGCGAAGGAAGTGGATGATCTGGTCAGCGGAGGTCTCAACGATGACGCCGGCGATGATGCAGTAAACCAGCGCCCGGGCGACTTTGTCTTTAGGCCGCGGCGGGCGCTTGGCGGAAACTTGGGCTTCCTGTGGTATTTCTTCGGGCATGGTGTTGCCGTTTTACTCTGGCTTGGCCACCTGCTTGGTGCTTCGCAGGTAGGTGATTAAATCTATCACATCCTCGTCCTGGAGGGAAGCCAGAAGGCCCTCCGGCATCATGGACGTTGGGATGGTTTCACGCGACTGAATCTCCGACTTGGCCAAGGTAACCGGAGGCAGGCCGACAACGCGCAACACCAGTTGCTGGGCGTTCTCGCTGGCCAACGTTCCGGCCAAGGTCTGACCGCCGCGCATGGTGACGAGCAGCAGTTGGTAGCCTTCTGGAATTTCGCCACTTGGGTTCAGGATGTTCTCGAGAATGTAGTCGAGATTTGCGCGGTTCGAGCCGGTGATGTCCGGGCCAATCTCGCCGCCGGTGCCATAGAGTTTGTGGCAAACAGTGCAGGTGCGCTCGTAAATCGCACGGCCATTGTGGACGTTGCCCTTGGCCAAGGCGTCGCCGGTGAGCAGTGCGCGGTACTTGGCAAACGCAACCTCCTTGTCAGCCGAGAGCGATTCCACCGCTCCCCACACATCTACGAAGCTTGGGCCGACCACACGGCGCATTTGCCGAACGACGTACGACGGGACATCGCGGCGCGGCACCACTCCCGACTCGATCGCCGCCGTGAGTTC
>JABGZB010000392.1 GCA_018674955.1 Verrucomicrobiota bacterium
TATGGGGTCTTCTCCTGTGGAATTAAGCGCGCAAGAAAAAAACGAAACATCTTGCCAGCCACCCTCGCGGCATGGACACTTGGACATGGCGGCAGAACAAAACGCGGGCTCACTCGATTCAGCCTTTTATCAACCGGCGGACGCATTCTTCCCGGCCCAGGCTGGTTTGGCTCTGACATACGACGACCTCACTCTCTCCACGCTTTACTCAGAAACCCTCCCGAGAGACACCTCGCTCGACACCGAATTGGCGGGAGGATTGTGCCTGCATCTCCCGATCATCTCGGCCGACATGGACACCGTCACCGAGTCGCGCATGGCCACCGGCATGGCGCTCAACGGCGGCCTCGGCCTGATCCACTACAACATGCCGGAGAAGCAGCAACTCAAGGAAGTCAGCCGCGTCAAAAATCACGTCCACGGACTCATCCAGGAGCCGATCACCGTCGCGCCCGATAAGACCGTGGGCGATGTGATCGAGTTGATCGAGACCAAGCGCTACTCCTTCAGCACCTTCCCCGTCGTGGGCGACGACCGCAAACTCGTCGGCCTGCTCTCCGGCAACGTCCTCAAGCCACGCTACGCCGCCAAGCAAGTCACCAGCGCACTCGTCCCGCGCGACCAAGTGCAGACCCTCCGCGAAAGCCAACTCGGCGCCGACCCGATCGCCATCGCCGACCAGTTTTTCACCGACCACCCCGGCATCAACAAGCTGCTCGTGGTGAACGATAGCGACGAGCTTTGCGGCCTGTTCACCCTGAGCGACATCGAGCGCATCACCACCGAGAAACTTTCGCAGTTTCGCCCGGCGCGCGACGATCACTTCCGGCTGCTCTGCGGCGCAGCCGTCTCCACCCCTCGCAACGACGCCGGCGAACTCGACCGCGAACGTATCGAGTCACACGTCGGCGCGTTGATCGAGCGCGGTGCGGATGTCGTCGCCGTCTCCACGGCTCATGGCCACTCGAAGGGCGTCGGCAACGCCGTCGCTTTGATCCGCGCGGCGTATCCTGACCTGCCCCTCATTGCCGGCAACGTCACCACCGCCGCCGGAGTCGAGTACCTCGCCGACCAGGGCGCGAACATCATCAAGATTGGCCAAGGCCCCGGCTCGATCTGCACCACGCGGCTCGTCGCCGGAGTCGGCATCCCGCAGATGACCGCCCTCTACGTCGCCAGCCAAGCGGCTAAGGCCAAGGGCGTGAGCCTCCTCGCCGACGGCGGCATCACTAAGTCGGGCGACATCGTCAAGGCACTCACGCTGGTCGACGGCGTGATCTGCGGCGGGCTGCTCGCCGGCTGCCCCGAGACCCCCGGCCAAGTGATGGAGATCAGCGGCAAACTCTACAAACAATACCGGGGCATGGGTAGCTTCGCCGCGATGAAATCCGGCTCCGCCGCCCGATACGGCCACGCACCAAAGGATGCCAACCGCAAGGTTGCCGCCGAGGGCATCGAGGCGCTCAAGGAAGTGTCGGAGAATTTGGACCAACTCCTGGGCCAGTTGATCGGGGGCGTCCAAGCCGGCATGGGCTATCTCGGCGCCGCCAAGCTGGCCGACCTCCGAGCCAAGGCCTGCTACACCCGCATCAGCCCAGCCGGCCAAAAAGAAGCCGCCCCCCACGACGTCGTCGAAATGAAAGCCAGCTCCTAACCCGCTTGGCCAAGCATCGGGGTTGCGGCGGTTTTCTTCTCCGATTTGAGGCGGAGTTGGCCGCAGGCGGCGTCGATGTCTGTGCCTTTTTCGATTCGCACCGTCACCCGGACGCCTTTGTGGTGCAGCGCGTCGCGGAACCGGTCGACCGTCTCGTCGCTTGGCCGCTTTAGCTCGATGCCGTCCACGGGGTTGTACGGGATGAGATTGACCTTGCACTGCAGCCGCTTCGCCAAGCCGCTCAACGCCTCGACCTGATCCAGCCCGGTGTTGACGCCGTCGATCAAAATATACTCAACCCAGATCATCCGCCCCTTGGCCTGCTGATACGCCTCGCAGGCGGAGATCAGTTCCTCGAGCGGATACTTGCGGTTGATCGGCATGATTTTATCGCGCACCTCGTCGGTCGCGCCGTGCAGCGAGATCGCAAGGTGATATTGCTGCGCCATCTCAGCCAAGCGCCGAATCTGCGGCGCGAGGCCGCTGGTGGACACGGTGATCTTGCGTGCGCCGATGTTCAGCCCCCACGACGAGTTGAAAATCTCGAGCGCCCGGATGAGGTTGTCATAATTGGCGAGCGGCTCGCCCATTCCCATCATGACGATGTTGTTTACGAATCCTCCCTGCGGCTTGGTCGGTTCGCCGCCCTTGGCCAAGTGCCAACGCTCTACGGCCAGCACTTGGTCCACGATCTCGCTCGCGTCGAGGTTGCGCTTGTAGCCCATGAGGCCGCTCGCGCAAAACTTGCACCCATACGCGCAGCCGACTTGCGACGAAACACAGATAGTGTGCCGGTCGCTTCGGTTGCCGTCCCTGCCGACGGATGCTGGAATTAGAACGCTCTCGATCAGTTCCCCGTCGGCCAAGCGCCAGAGGAACTTCACCGTGCCATCCCGCGATCGCTGCTCCTTGGCCAACTCGAGTGGCCGTATGAAAAATGCTCGGGCGAGTTGTTCGCGCAACTCCTGCGGCAGGTCGCTCATATCGTCTATCGAGCACGCGCGTTTTTTGTAAAGCCAACCGAGAAGCTGCGTCACGCGATAGCTTTTGTGCCCCCACCCGGCGAGGGTGCTCTCCACTTCTTCGGCGGTAAGCGAGCGCAGTTCGCGGCTCGGTGTTTTGGAGCTGTCTGTCATTTGGGTAAATAAAATTTTTGCGTGTACTCGCGCACCATTCGAGTGGTATCGAACTGCGCCGCCAGCGTGACCATAGCCCGGCGGATTTTCCCGATCCACGCTCTCGGGATGCCGCTCTCGTCGCGGTCGTAAAAACAGGGAATCACCTCACCGGAAAGCACCTTGTATAGATTTTCGCTGTCGATCCGATCCTGCTCATCGACGTTCGCGGCGTGCTCGTCGCCGCCGATGGCAAAGCCGTTCGTACCGTCGTAACCCTCTCGCCACCAGCCGTCCAGAATGCTCAGATTAAGGCAGCCATGGCAGGTGGCTTTCATGCCGCTCGTGCCGGAAGCCTCGAGAGGCCGGCGCGGATTGTTCAGCCAAATGTCGCAGCCGGACACCATCTGCCGGGCGATGTGTACGTCGTAATTTTCGAGGAACACCAGATGCCCGCTCAGCTTGGAGTGGTGGCTCATGTGGATGATTTTTTGGATCAACCGCTTGCCCTCGTCGTCGCGCGGATGCGCCTTGCCGGCAAAGACAAACTGCACCGGCCGCCGCAAGTCGCGAGCGAGATTCACGAGGCTTTCGAGTTGGTCAAAAATTAGCGGTGCTCGTTTGTACGTCGCGAAGCGCCGGGCGAAGCCAATCGTCAATGCGTCGGGATTGAGCAAATTATCAAACGCGATAAAGTCGCTTGGCTCCGAGCGGTGGTCCTGATCCTGCAACCGACGCCGGGCGAACTCGATCAGCTCGCGCCGCAGCCGGTAGCGCAGCGCCCAAAGCTCCTCGTCACTGACGAA
>JABGZB010000393.1 GCA_018674955.1 Verrucomicrobiota bacterium
AAGTCACAGTCGAGCCGACCAACGCAAACCAAGGCCAAGCCAACAACGTGCCGAACTTGATCGCGCTCATGACAGCCAAGCCAACGACCAAGCCAACGAGCGCCGAATTGGTGCCGACCCTGCCCTTGACCAAGCCGAGAGCGAAGACGCCGAGGATGATTCCGGTGGTGAATCCTTGAATAGCCAGCACGCTGCCAATCACCGACGATTCGAGCCATTGCCCGGAGATGCCGACGACGATCTGGGAGATGCCAAACGCGACCGTCAGCCACTTGGCCAAGCGCAACCGACTGCTGTCACTATTCGTTTTTAGAATATCGTTGACCAGCACCGTGGCGCTGGAGTTGAGCGAACTCGACAGGGTTGACATCGCTGCGGAGAACAACGCGCCGAGCACGATGCCAAGCACGCCGACCGGCATTTTATCGCCGATGAACGTCGCGAAAACCCAGTCACTCTTGGGGAATGGCTCGCGTGGTGGGTTCTGGCTGTAATAGGCTAACAGCGCGGTGCCAATCAACAGGAACAACGCAAACTGCAGCAGCACCACAATGCCGCTCAGTCGCAACGCCAGCGCCGCTTCGCCTTGGCTGCGTGCGCTCAAATAACGCTGCACCATCAACTGATCGACGCCATGGGTCCCGACCGCCAGGACGCCACCGCCGATCAAGCCGCCCCAAAACAGGTACGTGCCAGTCAGGTCGAAATCGAAATCAAAGACCCGCAGTTTGTCACCAGTCAGCTCAGCGCGGGCCAAGTCGGTGACGGCACCCCAGCCACCGTCGATCGAACCGAGCAGGATCCAGAACGCGATCACGGCGCCGAGCATGTAAACCACGAACTGGATAAAGTCGGTCCAGATCACCGCGCGGATGCCACCCGCAAAAGTGTAAACGATCGTTGCGGCACCGAGGGCGATGATCGCCATGTTCATGTCGATGCCGGCGACATGCTGCAATACGATCGCACCGAGAAACAACCGGAACCCGTCACCTAGGGTGCGAGTGATAATAAACAGCAGACTCGCGGCACGCTTCACGGCGCTGCCAAAATGCCGGTCGAGAACTTCGTAGGCCGTAAACAGCTCGCCGGCGAAGTACCTCGGCAGCAGTTTCGAAGCGACGATCCAGCGACCGACGATGTAGCCAAGCGGCAGTTGCAGAAAAGCCAAGTCCCCGGTGTACGCGAGGCCAGGCACGCTCAAGAATGTGATCGTGCTGGTCTCGGTCGCGACGATCGAGCACAGCACAGCCCACCACGGCATGCTACGCCCACCGACCATGAACTCAGTGGAGCTGCGGGTGCCCCGCCCCATCCACATTCCGAATACAACCATGCCGAGCAGGTAGCTGCAGAGAATCGTCGCATCGAACCAGTGAATATTCACGGCGTCAGTGTGGGAGCAGGAATCAGCCCGCACAAGCCATACCCCGCTGAGGGAAATTGCTTTGGCCAAAAAAATTAATTTGAAACCTTTCAGCGCTTGGACAAGTCTAACGGCCAATTCAACACAAAATAATCATGAAATCCATTCACCTCTCGAAACTTGGGCCGGTCGGCTTGGCTGGCTTGGCATGGGCGCTGGCCAGCACTGTCACTGCGGAAAACTGGCCGGCTTGGCGCGGCCCGGCAGCCAACGGCGTGGCTCCCGGCGGCAACCCGCCAAAGGAGTTTTCCGAAGGCAAAAATGTCCTGTGGAAAATCAAGATTCCCGGCTCCGGCAACTCGACACCGGTCATTTGGGGCGACCAGCTTTTCGTCCTCACAGCCGAGAAAACCGGCGAAAAAGTGGCGGCAACCGCTGGGGGCGAATCGCGCGAACGCAACCAAGCCGGTGAAAGCCGGCGCCCAAGCGGTGAGCGATCCCGCCCAAATGGCGAGCGCGGCAATGAACGCGGCAGACGATCCGGCTTCGGAAGCGGCTCGCTCAATCGCGAGGATCTTCTCAAGCGCTTCGACAAGGACGGCGACGGCGAGTTGAGCGACGCCGAGCGCGACGCACTGCGCGAGGAGATGCGGCGGCAATTTGGCGGCGAGCGCGGCGGCGAACGCAGTCGTCGCAGCGGACGCTCCAGCCGGGGACGCAGCGGCTTCGGCGGCGGCAGCAAACCGACCGAGGAGTATCGTTTCGTGATCCTTTCCATCGACCGAAAAACGGGTAAAGAAAACTGGCGCTCAGTGGCCACGACCGCTGTGCCGCACGAGGGGCATCATCGCGATCACGGTTACGCCTCCGGATCGCCCGTGACCGACGGCGAGCACATCATCGCCAACTTCGGCTCACGAGGCCTATACTGCTACAACATGAAGGGCAAGCTGCAGTGGAAGAAGGATTTCGGCGACATGCGCACGCGCAACAGTTTCGGCGAAGGCAGCTCCCCCGCCCTTCACCGCGACACCGTCGTACTGCTGTGGGATCACGAGGGCGACTCCGCAATTTATGCGCTCGACAAAAAGACCGGCAAGTTGAAGTGGAAAAAGGATCGCAACGAGTCCACCGGCTGGTCTACCCCGGTCGTCACCACGCACGACGGCGTCACGCAGGTACTCGTCAACGGCACCCGGGCCGTGCGCAGCTACCGACTCAGCGACGGCAAACTGCTTTGGCAATGCAGCGGGCAAACCTCCAATGCCATCCCCTCAGTTGTTGTAGATGAGAATTTCGCCTATGCGATGAGTGGTTTCCGTGGCGCCCACTTGGCAGCGATCCGCCTCGGCGGCAGCGGCGACCTGACCGACAGCAAATCGGTCTCGTGGACCGCCAACCGTGGAACACCCTACACTCCATCGCCGCTGCTGAGCAACGGCCGCATCTGGTATCTCTCAGGCAACAACGGCATCCTCTCCGTGCGCGACACCAAGACTGGCAAACTGCTCGTCGAGGGAGAACGGCTCGACGGCATCAGTGGTGTTTACGCCTCGCCGGTGAGCGCCGGTGGCCGGGTGTACATCGCCGGCCGCAACGGCACCGTTTCCGTACTCAAGGACAGCGCCAAACTGGAAGTGCTAGCCACCAACGAACTGGACGACAAGTTCGACTGCTCCCCCGCCGTCGTCGGCAATCAAATGTTCCTCCGTGGAAAGGAGCACCTCTACTGCATTGCCACCAAATAAGCCAAGTTATCGACTTTCGCCAACCGGCCCAATCAATCGTGGGCCGGTTTTTTTTTTAACAAACCAAACACAGCCCAAGCGGCAAGCGGCAGCAACGCCAGCAGCAGTAGGATGAGGCAGAGGGCGTTCACTTGTGCGTGGTGACCGTAGTGCAGCAGGTTGAACACCCGCAGCGCCAGCGTCTCGCCGCCCGGCGGCACGACGAGCACCAACGTCTCCGTGTCCCACAGACACAGCAGATAAACCACGTACCACGTCGCCGCCAGAGCCGGGCCGGCCTGCCGCAAAACTAGGTGCCGCCAGCGCTGCCACCACGGCAGGCCGACGAGGTCGGTGAGCGTTTGCAAATCGGCATCCATCGACGCTCTGGCCCAGCGCATCCCCTCCCAGCCCAGCGCGAAATATCGCAGGCCAAACGCCAGCAGCACGATGCCCGGCCCACCGTAAAGCCAGCCCAATCCGGGCCGGTTCAACAGAAAAATCAGCACCACCCCAAGCAGCACGCCCGGCAAAAAGAAAAGCAGCCAAGCCACGCGCAGCCCCGTCCACCGGACCGCCGCCAAGCCAAGCACCGAGACCAGCGTCGCCGTCGCTGCCGAGTACCAAAACGAATTCCAAATCGCCTGCCCCCCGGCTCGAACCGCGTCCAAAATGTCCGTCCATATGCGCGCATCGAAGATTAAGTGGCCAAGCGGCAACAACACCGACAATCCAACGAACAACCCGGCGACAGCCGTCACAGAGACAAGCAGCGCTTGGCCAAGCCGGCCGCGCAACACCTCCCCCGACACGCCCGAACTTTCCCACGGCCAGGCGACCGACCGGCCGCGCAGCAATAAAAGCAACCCCAGCGGCACCGCCGCCAGAACCCACCCGTATTGCCACGCCAACGCAAAATTGTAGCTCGTGCTGAACTGCACCCAAAACTGCGCCGGGAAAACTTTCACCTGCAAAATCGCCGGCACTGCAATGTTGTTGAATGCCAGCGCGAATACGATCAGCCCGGACTGCAACGCCGCTGGCAGCGTCATCGGCAACAGCAGCGTGCGCACGAGCGGCCAGCCGCTCAGCCCCGGTTCGGCGTCGAGCAATTCCGCCGTCAACCGCTTGAGCGCGCCAAGACACATCAGACACGGCAACGGCCAAAGCATCAGCGCCAGCACCCACGCCGCTCCGCCGTACGAATAGATATCGAGCGGCAGCCACGGCTTCAGCACGCCGACATTTCCCAGCAGTCCCAGCCAAGCGTTGACGACCAAAAACGGCGGCAACGCCAACGAGACAACTGCCCCGCACAGCGCCACCCATCGCACCCAGCCCCGCGACGAAGCGATGAACAACGCCACGAGCCAGCCGACCACCACCGCAGCCAACGCCACCGGCACGGCCAGCGCCAAACTGTTGAGTAGCAGTCCCCAGCTCATGTCAGTCGAGGAAAATGGATTGCAGTTCACTCACCGCTAGCTCGTTGGCCTCGACCAAACTTGGCCAAGCGACCTCGCCGGTTGCGGGCGCTTCGACGGAATCAATCGCGCCGGCCTTGGCGAGCGCGGCCCGCACTGTCCGCGATTGCAAAAACTTGGCCAAGCGCTTGCCCAACCCAGGACGCGGCGCGCCGCGAATGTGACCCAGCGTGTTGCGAATGACCAAGCCGTCCGCACCGAGCGGCTGGCCGGCGATCGGCAGGCCGTTGCGAAGACCGGCGCGGATGTCGTCGGAGTCAGTCAGGCCAAGCGCAACCTCGCCGCGGCCGACGAGTTGCACGACCACCGAGTTGCCGTCGACCGTCATCACGCCGTTGGCCAACAGCGCGCGGCACCACGCCTGCCACCGTGCCGCGCCCCAGCGCTGGCGAAGCACCTGAAAATGCGTCGCCGTCGAACCAAACAGCGGCAGCGCGATCACCACTTTGCCGCGCCACTGGGCATTGGTCAACACAGCCAGGTTCGGCGGCAGCTCCGCGCGGCCAATCTGGTTCGTGTTCCAGACCCACTGCCGCGTCCGAGCACCGAACGACTCGATCGGCACGCCCGCGGCGAGTACGTTGCGAGCGGCGAGCTGGTGCGTGCGGAACGCCTCATTGTTCCAAAACAAATCGCAGCGCGGATGATTTTTTTCGGCGATCAAGCGGTTTATCAGTCCCACCGTCTTGACAGCTTCGCTGTCGTAAACAGCCCTCACGCGAACTCCGGTTTCCTGCTCGAACCGCTGCAAAATTGGCTCGGCGTAAACTTGGTCCTGAGAGGTGTAAACCGTGACTGAGTCGCCGCTGGACGAGCAACCGGCGAGCAGCGACACGCCGATGAGCCACGCTGTTTTCAGCCAGTCGCTCATGCGGTGCGGCGATGATAAAACCACCACTCAAACAACAGGAACCCCAGGCACAACATCGCGATCCAGCGCCACGCCTCCTTGTCGGCGCTCACCTGCACCGTCGCCTCGACCGTGCCGTACTCACCCAACTGCAGGGACTCGCGCGAGCGGATGTCGCTCTCTTCGCTGTTGAGCAGGTTCGCGCAAAACTGCAGCGCGTTTGTCCCGACGGTCGCCGTGTAAACGCCCTGCTGAAACGTATCTCCGAAAATCAACTCACCGCTGCTCGTGGTCTTGGTTTCCCGCGTCGAGCCGTCCGGCAACTCGACTGTCACCTGCTGCTCCCCGCTGGCCAGGCGCACGTGAAACGGCTCGCCCACACGAATGCCGGTTCGAGTATCTGGGTTAAGCCAACCGGCGGCGTTGGCGATGAAAATGGGAAACGAGACGCGCAGGGGCCACGTGCTGTCGAGCGGGTTGAAGCCAATCCACACGACGCGCTGGCCGTTGTTTTCGCCCGCAGCCACGAGCGGCGCGGACGGCGACTCGACGAGCGGCGCCAGCCACGACGGCGGCTTGACGGCGAGCGACTTGGCCACCTGCACGTTGTCGAAATTGACGAAGCGCAGCAGTGGGTGGGTACTCTTCCAGTCCACAATCAGAGGTCCGTCGATCGAGCCGCTGGGCCGGAACCAGTTGGTCGACTGTGTGTGAATTGCCAGCACGTTGCCACTTGGCCAAGCGCCTGGCGCGACGTCGTCAAGCACGACGAAATCGACCGGCGGCGATGGGTTGGTGAGGTTCGCCGACACGGCGAGGTCGAGCTTGGGCACGCTGCGCAGCGCCCGCTCGAGAAATTGGTTACCCTTCGTGACCAACAACGCGCGGGTGTTGCGCCGGGTCAAACTCAGCACCGAGGCGGTATTGTCCACGGCGAGTAGGTCGTTGTTTTTTAGCTGCAATCGGAAGACGCCGTTCGTGCCCTGGCCGGCGACGAAGACGAGCGACGCCGTGTTGGTCGCGCCGACGCTCACGCGCCGGTTGCCGACAAGTCTCCCGCCATAAAACAGCGACACGTCGCTCGCGAGCGCGTTGCTCGAGGCATTGGCGAGAGTCGCGAAAATCGCCTGTTGCCCGGCCTGCTCCGGGTGCGGCCGCACCTCGAGTGACACGATGCCGAGATTGTCGACGCCCTCGCCCACGCGGTGGTAGGCCAGGTTCAAGTCCTGCAACTCGAACTCGTCCAAGTCCGGCGAGGCGCCGTCGCTGAACAAATGCACCTCGGCCTTGGCACGGTTGCGCGTCAGGTTTTGGGCGAGCTTGATTGCGTCGAGCAGGCGGGTCGGAGAGTCGGTCGCCCGCGCCAGGCCAAGCGCGGATCGCAGAGACGGCTTGGAACTCGTCGGCGACTGGCGCACCTCAGTCACCGCGCCGGCGAGCAGCAACACCATGCGGTCGCTGTCGTACATCGAGTCGATGAGCTTGGCCAAGTCGGCCTTCGCCTGGACAAGCCGGCTGGGCGTAACGTCGGTCGCCTGCATAGACGCCGACACGTCGAGAATGGCGACGATGAACCGCCCGCTCTCCAGTTTGCCGGCGAAATACGGGCGGGTCAGCGCGAATACAGCCAGCGCCAGCAGGATCAACTGGATGACGAGCAGCCAGTTGTACCGTAGTTTTTGGAATGGCGAACTGGCCTGCGTCTCGTTGAGAAATCGCTGCCAAAGGACGGTGCTCGAGACCAGCCGCGCCACTCGCCGGCGCTTGAGTAGATAAAAAACGACGACCACCGGCAGCGTGGCCGCGAACGCGAGCGCCTCGGGCGTGAGAAAATTCATCGCCACATGCCTCCGGTTCGCATGGCCTTGAGCAGCAGGTCGTCGATCGGCGTGTCTGAGCGCGCCAACTGGTAGCGCACGCCGCGCGCACGGCAAAACTCCTGCAGCCGCTGGCAGTAGTTATGCACCGCAGCCCGGTACGCCTTGAGGCGGTATTTGCCGAAAGTGACCTCCTGCTCGGCGCCGGTCTCGGAGTCGATCACTTTCAAGTCGCCGTAGGCCGTTGGCTCGAGTTCCTCCGGCGAGAGGATTTGCACGGCGTGAATCTCCGAGCCGCGATGGGCCAGCGATTTGAGTCCCTCTTCGTATCCGGCGGGATCGAGAAAATCACTGAGGACGACCGACACGCCGGGCGTGCGGTGCTTCATCGCGCCGCGCCGCAACGCTTGATTGAAGTCCGCCGTGCCGGCGGCTTTCAGCTTGGCCAAGTTTTCAAAAAAACGGATCGACGATTTGCGGCCACGCACCTGCCGCAACTCGCCGACTAGGCCCACTTGATCGTCGCCCAGCGGGAACGACTCAACGGTGACGCGGTCGAACCCACACAGCGCCACGTAGCCCACGGCGGCGGCGACTTGGCGGGCGAAGTCAAACTTGGGAACTTGACCAAACGACATCGACTCGCTGGCGTCGAGAAAAATGGTGACAGGAAGTTCGCGCTCCTCCTCGTAAAGCTTGAGGAAAAGTCGGTCGAGGCGGCCGTAGAGATTCCAGTCGATGCGGCGCAAGTCGTCGCCGGGGACGTAGTTGCGGTAGTCGGCGAACTCGACCGACTGGCCGCGCGCGCCGCTGCGGCGCTCGCCCTTGGC
>JABGZB010000394.1 GCA_018674955.1 Verrucomicrobiota bacterium
CATCATTTATGCGATGCAGGATTTCGAGTTTGACCGGCAGCATGGGCTGCGCTCGCTCGTGACGGCTTGGGGGCCAAAAAATGCGCTCACGGCTGCCTTCCTCTCCCATGCAGTCATGCTAGGGTTGATTTTGATTTTTGGCATTTTGCTCAAGATGTGGGTCGCTTTCCTCATCGGCTGGTTGATTATTTTGTTCTGTCTCGCGTTCGAGCATTGGCTCGCCCGCAAGCGCAGCTTGAGCTGGATCAACACGTCGTTCTTCAAGCTTAACGCCCTGATCAGCTCGGTCTTTCTTTTCGTCGTGGCCACTGAAATTTTGTTCCCGTTTTTCCGCCGAATCCAGTGAGCTTTTTTATTCCAGATGAACTGCAAGGCATCCGCGAAAAAACCGCGCTTGGCCAACGGATCGATGAGGCCGAAGCGTTGCAACTGCTCGAGTGCGGCGACCTCAACGCGCTTGGCCAACTCGCCGACGAGGCTAACCGCCGCAAAAACAACAACCGCGCCAGCTACATTCTCAACCGCTATTTCAATTATTCAAACTACTGCATCCTAAGCTGTCAGTTCTGCGCCTTCTCACGCAAGAAACGCGACGCCGATGGTTTCGAGTTGGCAATCCCCGACATGGTGCAAAAGGCGAGGGAGGCGCTGTCGATCGGCATCACCGAGTTGCACATCGTCGGCGGGTTGCACCCGTCGCTGCCGTTCAGCTACTACACGGAAATGATCCGCGAGTTGAAGGCTGTTGACGAGCGGCTCCAGCTCAAGTGCTTCACCGCGATTGAAATTTTGCACCTCGCCTGGCTCGCCAAAAAACCGGTGCCAGAGGTGCTGGCTGAGTTCAAGTCGCTTGGACTCGACTCGCTGACCGGCGGCGGCGCGGAGATTTTCGGCAAAGAGGTGCGCGACCTGATCGCGCGCGGCAAGGAGACGGCTGAAGAGTACCTCGACGTGCATCGCACGTGGCATACACTCGGCGGCCGGAGCACTTGCACGATGTTGTTCGGCCACCTCGAGACGCTCGGGGGTCGTGTCGACCACATGCGGCAACTTCGCGAGTTGCAGGATGAAACCGGCGGCTTCACAGGTTTCATTCCGCTGCCGTACCAGCCGGACAACAACGAGATCCCGGTTGAGCATTCGCCGACCGGTTTCGACATGCTGCGCACGATCGCCGTCGCGCGGCTGTACCTCGACAACTTCGACCACATCACCGCGTACTGGGTCGGCATGGGGATGAAACTCGCGCAGGTCGCGTTGAACTACGGTGCAGACGACGTGCACGGCACGATTCTCGAGGAGAAGATTTTTCACATGGCCGGTGCCGACACGCCGCAACTGCAAACGGAGACCGAAATGATCCGAGCCATCCGCGAGACTGGCCGAGTGCCCGTCCAGCGCGACACATTTTACGAACAGGTGCGCGAATGGAGCGAAGAGGAGACCTTGGCCAAGGATTGAGCGATGGACGAAGCGAACGCCAAGCGCATCGGCTCCGTGCCGTACTTGCTCTCCGCATCTCTAACTTATGGTCTTGAGGCTGAAACCGAGTTTTTGCCGCCGAGCCTCTTGGCCAAACGCTTGCGTGCTGGTGAGTTTGCCGCCGGTTTGGTCAGCATCACAGAGGTGTTGTTCAACGATATGTACGACATCCTCGACGGCATTGCCGTGGCGTCCGACGGGCCGGTGAAAAGCGTTTTCATCGCGCACAAAAAACCGCTCGAGCAAGTCGAAGTCATCCACTGCGACGCGGCGTCGCTCTCGAGCGTCAACCTGCTCAAGGTGACTTTGGCCAAGCGCGGACTCTCGACTCGGTTTGAGCCGTTCGACGACTACGACCGCGCCGCCGAGTTGGACGCCGTGATGCTGATTGGTAACCCCGGCCTCGAGTTTTTGCGATCGCCGCACGAACACGAAATCCTCGATCTTGGCCAAGCTTGGCGCGAGGACACCGGCCTGCCGTTCGTCTTCGCTGTGTGGGCCATCCGCCGCGACCAACGTCTGCCCGGCCTTGGCGAGGCACTGCTGCAGGCCAAGCGGGACGGCTTGACCAACCTCGACAAGATCATTGCCACGCATCCCGAGTTCGACGCCGAACTGCGAGCCTCCTATCTGCGCGAACATATCCACTTGGACTTGGGCGACCGCGAAAAACAGGGGATCGCCTGCTTCGTCGAATGCCTCCGAGCCGTTATCGGCGAGACCGTTTACGAGCCAAAATACATCGCCGGGTTTTAGGTGGCTCAGCGGCAGTCTGGTTTGCTACTGTCGCGGGGAGCGATGGGAATAAAGAGCCAAGGCACAGCAGCGGACGACCTGTTTAAGGACAAGCTGTTTCGCGACTTCTCCGCCACCATGCTGTGGCAGGTTCTGGGTAAACTGTTTCAGGTCGTCGGTATCGTGTACGCCACGCGCTGCCTTGGGCCGGACAACATCGGCGTGTCGCGCACGATAATCACGCTGGCGATGACGCTGCAGTTGTGCCTCGCGTTCGGGCTGGACGCTGTCGCCGTTCGGCACGTGGCCAAGGGCACAACCAAGGCGGGCGAGATGGCCCCCGCGATTTTCACGTTTCGACTTGTACTCGGACTCGTCGCTGCCGTGCTTTGGTCGGCGGGTGTTTGGCTGAGCCCGCTCGAGGGCTTGGAGCGCTGGACGTGGCTTGCCGGCGCGCTGTTCCTGCTCGTTCTCAGCCTCGACTACAGTTGGCTTTTTCAAGCCACGGAACAGATGCCGCGCGCGTCGCGGTTTCAGTTGGCATCGTCGTTCATGGCGAGCCTTTGGTTCATCCTGTTTTTTGAAAAAGGCCAGGCGCTTGGCAGCGATTTGTTTGTGCTGCTCGGGGTTAACGCGCTGGTGGTCGGTTTCGTGTGGTTGCGGATGTCGAGCGAGCTGGGCTTCCGTTGCCTAAGTCTCGAGCGCTTGGCCAAGGCCGGTGCGCTGTTCCGCGAGGCGTGGCTGATTTGGGCGTTCAACTTGAGCTACTTTCTGCTGGCCAACATGGCGTTGCCCATGACCTTCTTTTTGCTCGGCAAAACCGACAGCGGGCTGTTCGGTTCGGCGCAACAACTTGTGGTTGCGCTGCAAATGTTCCTGCACTACTTCGGCATTATCATGGCACCGCGGCTTGTGGTGTGGCGGCAGGCCGACGTGACGATGTTCCGGCGGCGGGTGCTTCTTCTCGCGGGCGGCGCGGCGGCGGCGGGACTGCTGTTTTCCGGCGGTCTCTGGCTGATCGTTGCGTGGCTTTACCCGCTTATTTATGGGGAGGCCTACGCGAGTGCGTCGGGGTTGTTGCCGGTGCTGGTACTCGGCAAGTTTTTTGCGGTTGGTACGGCGATGTTCACCTGGGCGCTGTGGGCGGAACATCGCGACAAGCTGCCGGTGCTGTGCTGCCTGCCGTGCTGCTTGGTCTCCGGCGCGCTGTATTTTTGGCTGCTGCCGATTCACGGCAACACCGCCGCCGCCTGGCTCACTCTCGGCGCGGAGTCAACGCTGATGCTGTTCTCGGCGTTGGCGTTCGCCTGGGCGGTGCGGCAGTCGCGGCTGGAGTCGGCCTGAGACTACTCTACCGCCTTGACCCGGTAGAAGCAGTGGGGCAGCCAGATACGGCGGGCATCCAGAAAACTGGCTCGACCGTTTTCGAGTGTCACCTGGCCAATGCGGCTCCACTTTTTCAAGTCCACCGACGCTTCGATGTCGCATTGCGTGCCGTCGACTCCGATCACCTCGAAGTTCATCTGCCCATCGTGGTTCACACTTACGATGCCGGGGAGCGACTGCCATTTCTTCAGCACATTCGCGGCCTCGGTGTGGCGCTTGGCCAACGCGACGATCATCGGCGTCCAGCCGGAGTAATCGACCGCGCGCGGGTCGGCCCCGGCTCGGATGAGGGTATCGACCACGGCCACGTCGCCGCTCGCTGCGGCGTAGTGGAGCGGCGTCCAATTGCGCGACGGGAGGTGCCAGTCGTCGCGCTTTGCCAAGTCGGCCCCAGCGGCGGTGAGTTGGCGCACCTTGGGCAAGTCGCCGGAAATGGCGGCGTGATGTAGCGTCGGTTTTGGCCCCGGCGTGGCGCCCTTGGCCAGGAGCAGTTCGGCGGTTTTTGTCCAGAGATTTTCGTGGGCGTGGTCGAGCGGCGTCCGGCCGCCGTCGTCCTCCGCGTTGATGCCGAGCCCGGCGTCGAGCAACTCGACGATCCATTCGTCCATGCCGCTCGAGGCGGCGGCGTGCAGCAGCGTGTTGCCGGCCTCAGTGACGATGTGAAGATCCGCGCCGCTGTTGCGCAGAAACTGCGCCGGCCCCTTGTATTTGCCGACAACAGCAGCAAAGAGCGGCGTCCAGCCGGCGTCAGTTTTTGGATCCACCTCGGCCTTGCGGAGGAGCAGCGCGGCGACGGTCGAGGTGCGACCGCGCGCGGCGGCGGCACTGAGCGGCGTGGCGCCCCAGCTGGTTTTAGCCTCGATGTCGCCACCGTTGTCAAGTAGTTGCGTCACGGTCACTGTGTAGCCGTCGAGCGCGGCGAGGTGAACCGGCGTTTGGTCGTTGATGTCGTTCGCGTTGGGGTCGGCCCCGGCGGCGAGCAGCAGCGCGAGGGTAACCCTGTAATTTTGCTCGGCGGCGATGTGCAGCGCGGTTTGGCCAAGGTGCGCTGGGACGTCCACCTTGGCCCCGCTATCGAGCAGCCACTTGACCGACTGCGCCCGTCCGTTGCGCGTGGCCCAGTGGAGCGGTGTCCAGAGTTGGTCGCTTTGTAGATTGATGTCGGCGTCGTGGTCGAGCAGCAGTTGCATCGCCGCGATTTGGCTGTTCCACGCGGCATGGTGCAGGGGCGAATTGCCGTCCTTGTCGCCGGCGTTGGCGGCCTCGTCGTCCTCAGCGAGCAGCGTGTTGAGGCGGTCGATGTCGCCCTTGGCGGCGGCGCTCCAAATGTCGAGCGGCCGGCTCTCCTGCGCGTGCAGGGAGGCCGATGCGGCGATGAAAAAGCCGAACAAGCCGCCGGTGATTTTGGTGAATTTCCTCACAAGGCAGGGCATTTTGCCCATGCGGCTTGGCCAAGGCGAGCGCGGAAATCGGCGGCAAAAAAGCCTGAAAACGAGTTGACTCTCCCGGACCTTGGACTGACTGTTTGCCGGAGCCTCTTCGAGTGAAGGGGTAGCAGGGTTGGGCTAAACCGTATGCAGCTTGGCCCTGCTTTCTTTATTTTTTGGCGAAGTTTAACCGATGAGCTCAACAGCCATCTCCTACGTCTTGTCGGGCCTTGTCTTTCTGTTTCTTGTTTTTGCGGTGAGCCGCAATGATAACGATGAGATAGCGGAACTGTTAAAGTCCAATGCCCTGGCCATTGAGACAATGGAGCAGCGTTTGACAGATATTCAGCAGACTGTCAGCCGGCAGACGCGCCTAGCCGGTTTCCTTACACCTGATCAGGTTGGCCAATACAAGAGTCGCTCCTCGCGCGCGGTTCGAGTCATGAGCATGGGTGGCGGAGGCGTTTCAGGAGCCTCGTCCGAGGCGTTAAACTTCTCGATCCAAACCTTGACCGTGGGCGCCGGCGCCGATGCCGGTGCAGCGTTTATTTTCGAGGAAAGTGAAATCTTCACGGAAGGGGAGGAGTCGGGCGAAATTCTCTTCGACAACGGCGAACCGCCGCTACCGCCAGTTCCCTCCGCCGGAATAGCCCGCCCGCGCTTGGTCAGCGCGCTTTAAGTACCTCCTACCTTTTGCGCTGTCTGGCGTTGGGGGCGTTAGTGTTAGGCAGCCAATTGGCCAAGCGCTGTTTCAGCTTGGCGTGCTTTGAGTCACCGGCGAGATTGCGCCACTCGTTCGAGTCGGCCTTGTGGTCGTACAATTCCTCGCTGCCGTCGGCGTAGCGGATGTATCGCCAGCGCGACGTGCGCAGCCCGTGGTTGTTTCGCCCGTGCGTGGTGAGGGCGGGTCGATCCCACTTGGCATTTTTGTCGGCAAGCAGCGGCACAAGGCTCCGGCCCTCGTTGGCCGGGTTGGCCGCGAGTCCGCACAGTTCGAGCAGTGTCGGGTAAATGTCGATCAACCCCACCGGTTGATCCAATCGCACATCGGCACGGGTGCCGCCCGGCAGCGCCTTGGCCAAGCCCTTGGGCACGACGAACATCAGCGGCGTGCGTGCGGACTCCTCCCACAGCGTGAACTTGCGCCAATGCTTTTTCTCGCCGAGATGCCAGCCGTGGTCGGTCCACAACACGACGATGGTGTTGTCGGCTTGGCCGCTTTTGTCGAGCGCACGGAGCACGCGGCCCACCTGCGCGTCAGCGAAGGCGGTCGCGGCGAGATAACCGTGCACTGCTTTGCGCCACTGCGCGTGTTTGAGTACCTGCGCGTGGTCGCCTTGCGGCCGGGCCATCTTCACGCCGGCGGCCGGGATGTCGTCGAGATCGTCGTTCGGCACATTTGGCAGGGTCAATTTTTCGGCGTCGAACAGGTCGTAATATTTCTGCGGCACATACCACGGCAGGTGTGGTTTGTAGATACCGCACGCGAGGAAGAACGGCTTGTCGTGTTTGAGGCCAAGCTGTCCGATCACCCAGTCGGCGACTTGGTGGTCGCCCATTTTTTCGTCCGGCACATCGAGCGGTGCCCAGTCAAATTGCGCCGCCTTGGGGATGCCGTTGACCGGTCGCTTGGCTGGCTGCGGATCGTTCGGCTTGTTCTTGGTCGGGCTGGGCCAGTAAGTATTCCACGACGGCGGATCGGGAAACGGGCCGTGATAAATCTTACCCGAACCGCCGGCCCAGTAGCCGTGCTTCATGAAATGCTGCGGCAGCGTCACGGCATCCGGCATGGCGGCGCGCCACGGCTGGCTGTTCAGGTACACGCCGGAGGTCGAGGGCAGGATACCGGTCATCAGCGACGCGCGTGACGGGTTGCAGGCCGGGGCCTGGCAGTAGGCGCGGGTGAACAGCGTGGCCCGCTTGGTCAAGCGATCAAGGTTCGGTGTCCGAGCCTGAGGGTGCCCGCCCAGCGCGCCGATCCAGTCATTCAAATCATCGATGGCGATGAACAACACGTTCGGCTTGGCTTGGGCCTGGGCGAAGCCAAGCAGTACAACGGTGAGAATGACAACGATACGTTTCATGACAGCACTGTGACTAGAGCGGGAAACTAAAACCGCACAAACCGTAGCGCAAGGCGAATTCTTGGCACGGCGCTTTTGTGGCGAATGGGCTGTACTTAGCCAAGCGCAGGCTTGGGCCGGGGCGCTGGGATGGGTATGAATGCGGGACGTATTATGGGCGGAAACGAAACACAATCTGAACGGTTCCGGGGTATTGCCCGGCTTTATGGCGAGGCAGGATTGCGGGCGCTTGGCCAAGCGCATGTCTGTGTCGTCGGCGTGGGGGGCGTGGGGTCGTGGACGGTTGAGGCGCTGGCCCGCTCGGGCGTCGGGGCGTTGACGCTGGTCGATCTCGACGAGGTTTGCGTGACGAATGTGAACCGGCAACTTCCGGCGCTCGACGGCGGCTTCGGGAAGTTCAAAGTGGCGGAGTTGTCCAAGCGCGTCGCGGCGATCAATCCCGACTGCCAAGTGCAGGCTCGCACCGAGTTTTTCAGCAGTAAAACCAGCGTCGCAATTTTGTCGGACGGGTTTGATTTTGTGGTGGACGCCATCGACAATGTCGCCAACAAGGCGTTGTTGATCGCCGATTGCCGGGAGCGCGATATCCCGGTGATCACCAGCGGCGCGGCGGGCGGGCGGCGCGATGGCACGCGGGCGGAGGTGGACGACTTGGCCAAATCCACAAACGACCCGCTGCTTGCAAAGGTGCGGACGCAGTTGCGCCGGGAGCACGGTTTCCCACGCGACGGAAAGAAGATGCGTGTGATGTGTGTTTTTTCGCCGGAACCTGCGGTTTATCCCAAAACGGATGGCACGGTGTGCGCCAGTCGCCGGGAAGCAGGCGAGTTGGCGACGTCACTCAAGCTCAATTGTGAGTGGGGTTTCGGCGCGGCGACTTTCGTGACCGGCGCGTTCGGTTTTGCCGCGGCGGGGGAGGTGGTCCGGCGCTTGGCCGGCGAGTTTTCGACGTGAGCCGGGCTTGTTTTTGGCTTGGACGGTGCTAGCGTCTGTTGCGATGAGTCAGGACGCTGTATCCGTTGAAGTGCGCGGGATTCTTCCCGCGAACAGCGGTAGTGCTGTCTTCATCGGGAACGACGAAAAGGTGTTCGTCATCCAAGTGGAGCACAACATGGGCGCCGTGATCGGCATGTTTCTGAACAACACTCCGAAGGAGCGGCCGCTGACCCACGACTTGATAGGGCACTTGCTGGACGGGTTCGGCATCAAGCTGCTGCGGGTGGTCATCACGGAGTTGAAAAACTCGACTTACTTTGCCCGCTTGATCCTCGAGCAGGAAAACGAACTCGGCCGCAAACTCGTGGAGGTCGATGCCCGACCAAGCGATTGTCTGGCGTTGGCTGCTCACTACAAGTCGCCGGTCTACGTGACGGCGGAATTGTTCGCTGAGGTAGAGGACATGTCCGAGGTGCTGGCGCAGATCCAGGACTCCGCCGGCGACGAGGGGCCGGGTTGATTTTCGCCGGCATGCCTGCCTCCAATCCCCAGCTTCCCACCGAGCCGCTTTGCCTCGTTTATGGCGACGAGGATTTCCTTGTGCGCGACCGCGCCAACCAAGTTTACGAGGCGTGGTGCGCCACCGCCGGCGGGGAGGACCACGAGGTCATCGACGGCACGGTGCGCAATGCCTCCGAGGCGCTGGAGGCGTTGGCCAAGCTCAACGAAGCGGTGCAGACGCTGCCGTTTTTCGGCGGGGCCAAGGTGGTGTGGTTGCGCGCGGCCAACTTCCTCGGCGATGAGCGCACGGCCTCAAGCCGCGATGTGACCGATCGGCTCAACGGCTTGGCCAAGGACTGGGAGACGTTTGACTGGCAGGGGGTGCAAGTGCTGATCAGCGCCGGCAAGGTCGACAAGCGAAAGGGTTTTTTCAAGTCGGTCAAAAAAATCGCCTCCATCGAGGATTTGTCCGTCGCCGACAAAGAACGCGGCAGCAAGGCGGGGCTAATCGTGCGTCAACGCCTGACTGAGCTGGGCAAAAAGATCACGTCGCACATCGCCGACGAGTTGATCCTGCTGGCCGGCTCGAGCCTCCAGCAACTGCACACCGAGGCCGACAAACTCGCCGCGTACGTGGGCGAACGCGACGAGGTCACGCGGCAGGACGTGCACGAGATCGCCACCCGCACCAAGCAGGCGCAGGCGTTCGCGCTGGGCGACGCGCTGGGCGAGCGGAATCTGCCCAAGCTCCTGCGCGTGCTCGACGAGGAATTGTGGGTCGTGAAACTCGACGCCAAAAAGTCGCCGATCATGCTGCTCTACGGATTGATCTCCAAGGTGCGCACGATGATTTTCCTCAAGGAGTTGACGCGGCTGAAATGGATTCGTCCCGACGGCGGCTATCCGCAATTCAAGTCGCAACTCGAGGCCATCCCGGACGAGCGGATGCCGGACGACCGGAAGTTCAATCCCAAGGCGATGCACCCGTACATGCTTTTCAACGCGCTTGGCCACGCACGCCGCTATTCGGAGGAGGAACTCACCCGCGCGATGGATATTTTGCTGCGCTGCAATCGCCAGTTGGTCTCCTCGAGCACCGACGACACGCTGCTCCTGCAACAGGCGCTGGTGCAAATCATCAGCAAGGCGGCGTGACCGGCGCTTGGCCAAGCTGGGTTTTGAATGTTCATCGGGCCGGTTGTTCTTTAGTCTTCGCCGCGCATGAATCAGGTGGCTCTAATTACAGGCGCGTCTCGCGGCATCGGCCGTGGCATCGCGCTTGAGTTGGCTGCGGGAGGGTTCGACGTGGTGATCAACTACGCCGGAAACCAAGCCGCCGCCGCCGAGACGGCCAAGCTCTGCACCGAGCGGGCTGCCACCGCCGGTCACACAATCCGCGCCGAGGTGTGCCAGGCTGACGTTGGCCAAGCGCCGGATCGCGAGCGGTTGATCGGGTTCACCCGCGAGTCTCTTGGCCGGCTCGATCTGCTCGTGAACAATGCCGGCATCACCTCGATCGGCCGCGCCGACTTACTCGATGCCACCGAGGAAAATTGGGACGCCCTCATGGAGATCAATCTCAAGGGACCTTTTTTTCTCAGCCAACTGGCCGCCCGCTGGATGAGCGAGCAGACCGAATCCGCCGACGAACGCCGCCCAAAAATCATCAACATCTCCTCCATCAGCGCCCACGCCGTCTCGACCAATCGCGGTGACTACTGCGTGGCCAAGGCCGGCTTGGGGATGGTGACCAAGCTCTTCGCTGCGCGTCTGGCCGATCACGGCATCAACGTTTACGAGGTTTGCCCCGGGGTGATCGCCTCCGACATGACCGCGCCGGTGCGGGAGAAATACGACAAGCTCATCGCCGACGGGCTGGCACCGATCCGCCGCTGGGGCGAGCCAAGCGATGTCGGCAAGGCGGTCGTGGCGTTGGCACTCGATTATTTTCCGTTCACCACCGGCGAAGTATTCAACGTGGACGGCGGCTTCAACGTCCGCAAACTTTAAACCATGGCCATCAAGATTGACCGCAAACTGACTCCGCAAAAGCTCGTTCCCAAGCTCGAACGGTTTTTCGATCTATCGGGGCAGAAGATTTTGTCCATCGAGAAAAACAGGCGTGCGGCTAAGGGCACGCCGGTGTTCACCGTGAAGGGCCAATACACCACACGCGGCTGGACCGAGTGGACGCAGGGCTTTCAGTTCGGCTCGGCCGTGCTGCAGTACGACGCCACCGGCGACGAGCGGTTTTTGAAGATCGGCCGACGCGGCACGGTGAAGCACATGGCGTCGCACGTGTCGCATATCGGCGTGCACGATCACGGATTCAACAACGTCTCTACCTACGGCAACCTTCGCCGTCTCATGCGCGAGGGAAGGATCGGCCACGACCCGCGCGAGATGGAGTTTTACGAACTCGGGCTCAAGGTCTCCGGTGCAGTGCAGGCCGCGCGCTGGACGGACATCTCCGGCGGCGGCTACATTTATTCATTCAACGGCCCGCACTCGCTGTTCATCGACACAATCCGCTCGCTGCGCTCGCTCGCGGTGGCGCATCAGCTTGGCCACGCGTTGATGGGAGAGAGGGATCGGAAAATTTCGCTGCTCGAGCGTCTCGTGCGGCACGCCGAGGCGACAGCGGCGCACGGTGTTTATTACGGCGAAGGCTGCGACGCTTACGACGTGCGCGGCCGCACGGCGCACGAGAGTATTTTCAACCTGAACGACAGCACCTACCGCTGCCCGAACTCGCAGCAGGGCTACTCACCGTTCAGCACATGGACGCGCGGTCTGGCCTGGGCGGTCTGTGGGTATGCCGAGCAGCTCGAGTTTTTCCGCACGCTCAAGGATGCCACTCTCAAGCCGCTTGGCGGTCGGCGCAAATTGAACGCCATGCTGCTGAAGGCTGCCACCGCCACCGCCGATTTTTATCTCGAGAACAGTTGTACCGACGGCGTTCCAGCCTGGGACACCGGCGCGCCGCAACTGCATCGCTTGGGCAACTACTTGGCCAAGCGTTCAAACCCGCGCAACGATTTCGAACCGGTCGATTCCTCCGCGGCGGCGATCGCGGCGCAGGGCTTGGTTCGCCTGGGCAACTACCAAATTAACACCGGCAAAAAAGCCGACGGCACGCGGTATCGCCAAGCCGGCTTGACCATTGCCAACACCCTGTTGCAGGAGCCGTATCTCTCCACGGACGCCAAGCATCAAGGATTGGTTTTGCACTCGATTTATCATCGTCCCAATGGCTGGGACCATATCCCGCGCGGCAGCAAAATCCCCTGCGGCGAAAGCTCGATGTGGGGCGACTACCACGCGCGCGAATTGGCGTTAATGCTCCTTCGCGAGGCTAGCGGCGAGTGTTACCTGACCTTTTTCGACTACTGATTCATCGTGGCTGAGCCGTTCAAAATCAAGCGCATTCCGTCGCTGAAAACCCCGGAAGCATTCCGCGAACACGTCGCGTCGCTTGGCCTCGATTTGCCGTGCGACGATCACATTCAGCCAACCGCCGAGTCGCCCTTGTCCAAGCCCCTCGACCGAATCACGCTTGGAGGCAAGACGCCCGGCAACCGGATCGCCATTCACCCGATGGAAGGCTGGGATGGCACGACGAGTGGCGGCGTGACGGACGAAATGACACGCCGGTGGCAACGCTTCGGCGAGAGTGGGGCCAAGCTGATCCTCGGCGGCGAGGCGATGGCGGTGCGTCCCGACGGCCGGGCCAACCCAAACCAACTTATCCTCAACGAGGAAAATCAAGCCGGCATCGCCGGGTTGCGTGAGGTGTTGATCGCAGTGCACGCCGAGCGCTACGGTTCGACCGATGACTTGGCGATTGGGTTTCAACTCACGCACTCGGGACGCTTCTGCCGGCCGAACGAGAAAACCAAGTTCGAGCCGCGAGTCGCGTATCGGCATCCGATGCTCGACGCAAAATTCAAAGTCACCAGCGACGACCAAATCTGGACTGATGACGAAATCACCGAACTCGTCGGCAGCTACGTCCTCGCCGCACAACTCGCCGCCGGGGCGGGGGCGGACTTCGTCGACCTCAAGCATTGTCACGGCTATTTACTGCACGAATTTCTCAGCGCCCACACGCGCCCCGGCCGGTACGGCGGCTCGTTCGAAAATCGCACGCGCATCGTGCGCGATATCATCGACGGCATCCGCGCAGACGGGAACAACATCGACGTGATCGTGCGAGTGAGCGCGTTCGACTTCGTGCCGTTCCGCCCCGCCCCAACCCGAGCGCAGCCGGGCAAACTTGGCCCCGGCATCCCGGAGGATTTCTCCCACTGCCTACCGTACCACTACGGTTTTGGGCTGAATCCCGAAAACCCACTCGAGGTCGATCTCACTGAGCCGCAACAGTTTGTGAAACTGTGTGCCGACTTGGGCGTCAAACTCGTGAGCCTCAGCGCCGGGTCGCCGTACTACAATCCGCACATCCAGCGGCCCGCCGCTTATCCGCCCTCCGACGGCTACCAACCGGCGCACGATCCGCTCATAGATGTCGAGCGGCAGATTCAAGTCGTCCGGCGCATTCGCGAATCAGCGCCCGCCAACATCGCCGTCGCCGGGTGCGCCTACAGTTACCTGCAGGATTTTTTGCCGCAAGTGACGCAGCGACTCGTGCGCGAAGGTTGGGTGGATATCATCGGCTTGGGGCGAATGGTTTTGAGTTATCCGGACATGTTTCCCGATGTGATGGCCAACGGCGCGCCGTTGCCCAAGCGCATTTGCCGGACGTTCAGCGATTGCACCACCGGCCCGCGCAACGGCATGATCAGCGGCTGTTTTCCGTTGGACGAGTATTACAAAAGCCGTCCCGAGTACGATCAGCTCAAGCAGATTAAAAAATCGCTTTAAACGACAGCCGACAAACGTGATCGTTCATCACAGTCAATTTCCCCATGCCGTTCAGCGACAGCTGCTCAACGGCCTTCGGCTTGGCCGGGTGCCACCCAAGTTTTTGTACGACGGCGATCGCCAGACGCAAAAGTGGCTCGCGGTGCACCGGGCGCATTCGCCGTCGCGGACTGATGCCGGCGTGCAGTCGATTTACGACCGGTCGTTTGACGAGTCGCTTGGCCAAGCGGCGGGCGGGTCGATTTGTCTCATTGGCTTGGGTTGCGGCGGCGGGCAAAAGGACACTCGTTACTTGGCTAAGCTAAAGTCGATTGGCTCGACGATCAATTACGTGCCATGCGATGTCAGCCAAGCGATGACGCGAGTGGCTCGCGAAGCAGCGGCCGCGGAGTTGCCGCTCGAACGAATTCACCCGCTCGTGTGCGACTTGGCCAACGCGCCCGACCTTGACCAAGTGCTCGACACGATCGTTTCGCCAGAAACCAAGCGCGTGTTCACCTTCTTCGGGATGATCCCGAACCTCGAACCGGACGTGGTCCTCCCGCGCCTGGCGGAGCTGTTGTTGGAGGGCGACCAGTTGCTGCTCAGCGCCAACCTCGCGCCCGGCGTCGATTATCGAAGTGGCGTGGAAACTGTTCTGCCCCAGTATGATAACGCCGAGACTCGTGACTGGCTGATGATGTTTCTCGTTGAGTTGGGCGTGCCGGCGACGGCGGGGAGGTTGCGATTCGGCATTGAGGAAATTGACGGATTATTGCGAATCGTCGCCGACTTCGAGTTTTCCGAGTCGCTTGAACTGAGCATTGGGGACGAGTTGTGTGAGTTTGCCGCCGGGCGTGCGCTGCGGCTTTTTTTCTCCTACCGCCACACCGAAAAAACCTTGGCCATGCGCTTGGCCAAGCACAGTCTCGCCATCGCCGCCTCGCAGATTGACTCCTCCGCCGAGGAGGGCGTTTTTCGCGTGGAACGGGTTTAGCTGTCGCCGTATTCTTCCTCTCGAATTTCGCCGATGGCGTCGGAGTAGGCCTTGAAGATGTTGCCCTCGGGGATGACTCCGACGAGCTTGAGGTGATCCTCGGCGCTGACGACCGGGATGCTTTCGCCGACGAAGTCCTCCACTTTTTTCATTGCCGAAAAAATCGAGGTCATGTCGGTTAGCGTGAGTTGCTCGTGCTGCGCGAGGTCGCCGACGAGGGGATCGTCCCCGGTGTCGGTGCGCCGAATTTTTAGTAATTCGGTGAGAGTGACCTGGCCAAGGAATGTGTGTTGCGAGCTGACGACATACGCCTCGGTCTGGTCGGCGGCGAGCAGCTTGTCCACAACTTGGGTTGACGGAGCGTTGGGAGTGACTTGCACGAAATCGCTGGTGACGTAGTTGTGGATGGTTTTTTGCTGGAGGACGACCTTGTCCTTGCCGAGTGAGAAGTCGAAGCCGCGCGCGAGCAGTTGCACGTCGAACAGCGACCGACCGAAGAGTCGCGAGCAGATGATGTTTGAGAACACCACGCTGATGAGCACTGCCTTGGCCAAGTCATAATTCTCCGTCAACTCGAACACGACGAGGATGGTCGAGATTGGCGCGCCGATGACGGCGCTGGTCACCGCGCCCATGCCGCAGATCGCGTAAAACGAGAGGTTCAGCGAGCCGGGCACCATCGCCTCGAGCGCGAGCCCGAACAGCGCGCCGAACGTCGCCCCGATGAACAGTGCCGGGCTGAACACGCCGCCGCCGAAACCCATCCCAAGGCAGAAGCCGGTCATCACCGACTTGCCGATGCAAAGCATGGCGAGCAGCAAAAGTGCCTTGAGCACGAACTCCTTTTCGCCGATGACCGAGCTCATCGTGGTCATACCGGTGATGTAATCGAGATTGCCGGCGCGCACCTGCTCGATGTTCAGCGTGGCCTTGGTGGTTTCCAGTCCGGCCCCGAGCAACTCCGGCACGGCGAGGCAGACGAGGCCAAGCGCCAGCCCAGCCAGTGGCGGCTTGGCCCAGAGCGGCAGCTTGAGTTTGCCGGCGAGTTTGCCGGACAGCAGCACGCCGCGCATGTAAAAGAGCGCCACCGCCGCGCCGACCACGCCGACAAGCAGGAACGCGCCGTATTCGTATGCATGCTGAACGCTGACCTCGCCGACCTCGAGCAGGCGCGGTCGCTGGAACACTTCGGTGGCCATCACCTGGCTGACGTAGGCCGAGATGGTCACCGGCGCGAAGGCACGGATGGAGTAATGGCGAAGGATGACTTCGTGCGCGAAAATGACGCCGGCGATTGGCGCGTTGAACGCGGTCGAGATGGCTGAGGACACGCCGCAGGCAACGGCGATCACGCCCAAGCGCCGATGATCTGCTGTGACCTTGGCCAAGAGCGAACCGATGAACGCGCCGAGACTGGCCAAGGGACCGTACATGCCGACCGAGGCGCCGAAGCTGATCGACGTGAAGTTGGTGAGCGTGGTCAGTAACCCGGTGCGAACGGGGATTTTGCTGCTGCCGGTTTGTGACGCGAAGATGACATCCGGGATGCCGTGCGGTCGGTTGCCCCGGAGAAGCATCAGCAGTCCGCCGACGATTAAGCCGCCCACGACCGGTGCGAGCACTGTGAACCACGGGAGCAGCTTGGATACGCCGTCGCCGGTGCGAGCGTGGGGCGCAATGAAAAGCTTGTCGTTGATCCACGCGATACCGGTTACAAACGCCTCCGACGCGACCGACGCCATTAAGCCGATGAAGGCTGCCAGCCCGAAGGAGATCAGGAAGCGTTGCGGGGAGTAGTTTTTGAGCCAGCCAGTCATCGGGGGACCGCGGCCGCAGCGTCGGATGCGTTACGGCACGGGGAGTTCGTCGAGGATTTTTTGGATGATGGTCTCGGAGTTTTTCTCCTCGGCCTCGGCCTCGAAAGTGACGGACACGCGGTGGCGCAGGACATCCTGCGCGACGCTCTTTACATCCTGCGGTGTGACGAAGCCGCGGCCGCGCAGGAAGGCGTGTGCCTTGGCCGTGAGCGTGAGCGCAATGGTGGCGCGAGGCGAGGCGCCGAGCTGGATGAAGTCGGCGACGTCGATGCCGTAACGCTCCGGGTCGCGTGTGCAGCAGACCATATCGACGATGTAGTCCTTGACCTTGTCGTCGGTGTAAATGCTGTTGATAACTTCGCGGGCCTTGAGGATGTCCTCGACGGTGACGACTTGCTGCGTCTCGGGCGCGGCGTTGGTGCGGCCCATGAGGTCGAGGATCTGGCGCTCTTCGTCGCGTTCCGGGTGGGTGATCTTCACCTTGAGCATGAACCGGTCGACCTGTGCCTCGGGCAGCGGATAGGTGCCTTCTTGGTCGATCGGGTTTTGGGTGGCCATCACGAGGAACGGCTCCGGCAGAGGGTATGTCTTGTCGCCGATGGTGACCTGCCGTTCCTGCATGGCCTCGAGCAGGGCGCTCTGCACCTTGGCCGGCGCGCGGTTGATCTCGTCGGCCAACACCAGATTAGCGAACACCGGGCCCTGCCGCGTGGTGAAGCCGCCGGATTGCGGGTTGTAAATCTGCGTACCGACGACATCGGCAGGGAGCATGTCGGGCGTGAACTGGAGCCGGGAAAACTGGGCATCCATGCAGTTGGCGAGCGACTTGATGGCGAGGGTCTTGGCGAGGCCGGGCACGCCCTCGAGAAGCACGTGGCCGTTGGCCAGCAGGCCGATGATTAGGCGCTCGACGAGCATTTTCTGCCCGACGACGACCTTGCCCATTTCCCCCAACAACGGCTGCACGAAGGTGCTGGTGCGCTCGACTTCCTCGTTGATTGCTGTAATCCCTGCGTTCATGGGCGGCGGAGTATCTGCATTTTTCAAAATTAAAACAAGGTGCGTGCGCGCTCGATGTCGCGCGAAATCTGGGCGGCCAATTCGTCGGTCGAGCCGAACCGCTGCTCGTCGCGCAGCCGCTCGACCAACTCAAGCTCCATCGTCTGGCCGTACAGGTCGGCGTCGAAGTCGAGCAGGTGCGCCTCGACTTGCAGCGTCGGCTCGGGGTTGGCCAAGGTGGGGCGCAGGCCGATGTTGAGCACGGAGCGGTGTGCCGCCTGGCCAAGCCGGGCGTGCGCGGCGTAGACGCCGTTCGGCGGCAGGGCCAAGCCGGCGGTGTCGAGGTTGGCGGTCGGGAAACCCAACTCTCGGCCGCGGCGGTCGCCCTCGATGACGGTGCCCTCGATGGCGAATGTGCGGCCCAGCATCTGCCCGGCGGCGTCGAGGTGGCCGGTGCGCACGTCGGCGCGGATGCGTGTGCTGCTGACCGGTTGGTCATCGAGCGACACGGCCTGCAGCCCGTGCACATGGAAGCCAAGCGCTTGGCCAAGCGTGCGGAGTAACTCGACGTTGCCGTCGCGCCGGTGGCCAAAGGTGAAGTTTATCCCGACACAAATGCTGTGGATCGCTCCGAAGCCGTCGGCGAGTTCGCGGACGAATTCCGCGCCGGGCTTGCGGCTGAACGCGGTGTCGAACTCGATTAGCAGTGCGGCGTCGATGCCGAGCGACTCGATGGTGCGGAGCCGTTGGTCGCGGGTTTGCAGCAGGGCAGGGGTGCGGTCGGGCGAGATGACGCTGGCCGGGTGGCGGTCGAACGTCACGGCGACAGAGCGGCCCTCGTTCCGGTGGCTGTCCTCGATGGCCTGCCGCAAAACCTGCTGGTGGCCAAGGTGCACGCCGTCGAACATGCCGATGGCGAGGCAGGCTTTGTGCCCGCCGTTGGCCAGATCGGCGGGTTGGTGGATGACTTTCACGACTCGGTGGCGGCGGATAGCTGGAGCATCGGCACGACGCGCTTGGTCAAGTCGTCCGGAGAGAGGGTGGTGAGTTCCTCGAGTGGGGTGGCTGCGCTGACCTTAAATTTGCCGGAGACGGTGCGGCGCAGACCGGCGAGGTGCGCGCCACAGCCAAGTGCTTGGCCAAGGTCATGCGCGAGCGAGCGGACGTAGGTGCCTTTTGTGCAGGCGACCTTGAACCAGGCAAACGGCGGCTCGTACTCTGTGACTTCAAATTTGTAGAGGTGGATGAAGCGTTTCTTGCGCTCGACCTCGATGCCTTTGCGGGCGAGTTTGTACAGTGGCGTGCCGTCGATCTTGATAGCGCTGACCATCGGCGGCAGTTGCAACTGGTCGCCGAGGAAGGCGTTGGCCTGTTCCTGCAGGGTCTCGATGGTGAGATTGGGCACGGGTTTGGTTTCGTCGATTTCGCCCTCGGCGTCGAAGGTGTTGGTGGTCTCACCGAGTTTCATCGAGCCGACGTATACTTTGTCGTCGGACATCATTTTCTCGGAGAGCTTGGTGGCCTTGCCGAGCAGGAGAGTCAGCAGGCCGGTGGCGGCGGGGTCGAGCGTGCCGCAGTGGCCGACTTTTTTTATGCGGTAACATTGCCTGACGGTGTCGACGATGTCGTGCGAGGTGGGGCCGGCCGGCTTGTCGATGAGGAGTGCGCCGTCCAGTGCGTTGAACTCCTTCATACTCATGACGGGCGCGCGTCGAGCGCCTTGCGGATGGCGGCGACGACGCGGCGCTGGGTGGTCGGCAGTTTGCCGGGGATACGCGCGCCGGCCGCGGCCGGGTGTCCACCGCCGCCGAACAGCCCGGCGATGTCGCTGACGTTCACGTTTATGTCCTTGGATCGAAGGCTTATACGGGTGAGCTCCGGCTCGAGTTCCTCGAGCACACAGGCGACAACCACCGGCTCGATGGCGCGGATGTGGTCGATTAATCCCTCCGTGTCGCTGGCGGTGGCGCCGGTGCTGGAGAAGTCCTTCTGCTTCAGCCAAAAGTAGGCAATCTGGTTATCGTGTGTTAGGCGGAAATTGTTGTAAACGCGCTTCAACAGCTTGACGCGGGAGAGCGGGTACGACTGGTAAACCTCGTCGCAGACGGTGGCGAGGTCGGCGCCTTTTTTCACAAGGTCGCCGGCGGCGTAATAGGTCTCGGGCAGCGTGCTCGGGTACTGGAACGAGCCGGTATCGGTGGAGATGGCGGTGAACAGGCAGTCGGCAATTCGCGGCGTGATTTTCCAGCCGGCTTCCTTGATGAGCTGATAGACCAACTCGCCGCTGGAGGGCTCCTTGCTGGCGATCCAGTTCACGTCGCCAAAGCGGGTGTTGCTGGTGTGGTGGTCGATGTTGATGAGCGTCCCTCTGTTGGCGATGTGTTCCTGCGCGGTGCCGAGACGCTCGATGCTCGCGGCATCGACGGAGATGACGCAGTCAAACGGGCGCTTGATCGGCCTCGGCGATTGGATGAGTTGGTCCCGGTCGAGAAACCGCAGCTTGGATGGCACGGGATCCTGATTCCAGCAGGTGACTTCCTTGCCTTGATCGAGCAACGCCAGCGCAAGGCCAAGCGTCGAGCCGATACAGTCGCCATCCGGCCGCATGTGGCTGCAGACTGCAATGGTGTGGCTCTTGCCGACGATCTCGAGGATCCGGTCAATCGTCTTCAAACGGGTCTTCTTCATTCTCGACGTTGGCCAAGGGCGATTTCTTGTTCAGCTCATCCAAAATGTGGAGCACTCGGTCGCCCCGGTTGTGGGCGTCGTCCATGACAAATTTCAACCTTGGCGTGTAGCGAAGCTCGACTGCTTCGCCAATTTGGCCCTGGATTTTCCCGGCGGCTTTCCGGACGGCGCGGAACGCCTTGTGCTGGCCCTTCTCATCGCCGATGGAGGAGACAAAAACCGTGGCGGAGTGGAGGTCGTTCGAGACGCCGACCTCGCTGACGCTGATGAGGCCAAGCTCGACCGGGAACTCGCGCCGGAAGATTTCGTTGAGTTCCCGCTTGAGAAGCTCTCGCACACGCATGTGGCGCAGATTGGGCATGACTGACTAGCGGTTGGTTATAATTTCTGGGCGACCTTCTCCTGCATGTAGCACTCGACGATGTCGCCTTCCTTAAAGTCGTCGAAGCCGTCGAGCCGGATGCCGCACTCCATGCCGGTGCGCACCTCATTGACCTCGTCCTTGAAGCGCTTGAGTGTGTGAGAGATGCCCTCGTACACCAGGTCGCCCTTGCGGACGACGCGCATTTTGCCACGCACAATCTTGCCGCTGGTGACAGCGCAGCCGGCGACGTTGCCGCCCTTGCTGAGATCAAAAATTTTGCGCACTTCCGCTTGGCCGGTGACGACATCCTTCAACAACGGGTCGAGCAGTCCGGCCATGGCCTCCTTCACCTCGTCGATCAACTCGTAAATGATGGCGTAGAGCTTGATCTCGACCCCCTCGCGCTTGGCCACATCCCCGACGCCGGTGTCGATCTTGGCGTGGAAGCCGAGGATGACCGCGTCCGAGGCGCTGGCCAGCGTGGCGTCGGACTCGGTCACGGAGCCCACACCGGAGTGGATCACCTCGGACTGTACCTTACCCGACACGATCTTGTTAATGGAATCGACGATGGCCTCGACCGAGCCCTGGGTGTCGGCTTTGATTATGAGCTTGAGTACCTTGTCCGAGGTCGCCTCCATGCGGGTGAACAACGTCGCAAGAGTCATCTTGCGTTTCCGTGCCGAGGCTTCGTCGCGCTGCTTCGCGTCGCGATCCTCGCAGACGGAGCGGGCCTCTTTTTCGTTGGGAAGAATGTTGAACTCCGCGCCGGCATCCGGCACGCCGTTCAGGCCGAGCACCTTGACGGCAGAGGAGGGGCCGGCTTGCTTGATGCGTTTGCCCTCGTGATCCACAAGCGCGCGCACCTTGCCGAAGTGGTTGCCGCAAACCATCACGTCGCCGACCTTCAGAGTGCCCTTGCGGACGAGTAAAGTGGCTGTTGGCCCGCCGGCCTCCAAGCCGGACTCGACGACGTTGCCGACCGCCTTGCGGTTGGGGTTGGCCTTGAGTTCAAGCACCTCGGACTGCAGTAAAACCATCCCGAGCAGCTTGTCGACGTTCGTGTTTTTCAGCGCGGAGACATCGACGAAAATAGTTTGCCCGCCCCACTCCTCGCAGACGAGGCCTTTTTCCTGCAACTGCGTGCGGGCCATCATCGGGTTAGCGGCCGGGTGGTCGATCTTGTTGACGGCCACGATGATCGGCACCTCGGCGGCCTGCGCGTGGCTGAGCGCTTCCATCGTCTGCGGCATGACGCCGTCGTCCGCGCCGACGACGAGAATGACGATGTCGGTGACGTTGGCGCCTCGAGCGCGCATGGCGCTGAACGCGGCGTGGCCAGGTGTGTCGAGAAAGGTGATTTGCTCGAGCTTTTTCGGATGCTCGGGGTGGGGGACGTCGATGGTGTACGCGCCAATGTGCTGGGTGATGCCGCCGGCCTCACCGGCGGTGATGTTCGAGTGGCGGATGACGTCGAGCAGCGTGGTTTTGCCGTGATCCACGTGGCCCATGATCGTGACCACTGGGGCGCGGGATTGCAGATCCTCCTCGATGTCGTCGGCGTCGAGCACGACTTTTTTCATGGTGGAGGTCTTGACGAGCCCGGCACCGCGCTCGCGGCGCTCGAGCCGGAATCGGAACCCGTGCTTGGCGCAGATTTCGCGGGCAACTGGCTCCTCGATGGATTGGTTGATGTTGGCGAACACGTTAAGCGCCATCAGGTCGGCGATCAACTGGAACGGCTTGCGCTTCATCTCTTCGGCGAGATCGCGGACGATGATCGGCGGCTTCATGGCGATCAGCGGACCATTGGCAGGCGCCGTGTACTTGGGCTTGGGTGGGCCGGGCGCGGCTGGTCTTGCTGCCGGCTTGGCGGCTGGGGCGGGAGCTGTTTTGGACTCCTTCTTCGCTCCCTTCTTGCCTTTGCGCTCACGAATAGCAGGGCGAACCGGCATGTTTCCCAACTCGATGAAGCCCACTTTTTTGCCCAGTTCGTTTGGAGCCTCCTCTTTTTCAGGTTCTTCGGCTTCGACTGCCTCTTCCCCGACTGCCTCTTCCCCGACTGCCTCTTCCCTGGCGGCGTCCTGCTCCGGTTCCGCTTCAACTTCAGTTTCCTCGGAGGTGTCCGGTTCCGCTTCCTCGGCGATTTCTTCTTCAGGCTCCTCGACGGGTGCGGTGATGATGATCGGCTCGATGGCAACCGGGACGGGCTCGGGCTCGGGTTCCTTGGTGCCAGCGATTTTTTCCTCGAGGTACTCGGCGGTGATTTTGTCGAGTGTACTCGAGGCAACCTTCGCGTTGGTGATCCCCAACTCCTTGGCCTTGGCTAGGACTTCCTTGCTGGGAATCCCCACCTTTTTGGCAATCTCGTAAATGCGAACGGGCATAAAAAATTTCTATTTGCGGCTTGGCCAAGCGGCGGCGGAATGGTTCCGGTTACTCAGCCTCCTTGGGCTGGGCAGTTGCTTCCTCGGCGGCTTCAGGCTCGGGGGTCTCTGCCTCAGGGGCTGATTCATCCCCGGTCTCTGCCTCGGGTTCGGGGGGCGCACTATTTATCAGCGGGTTGGTGTCTGCTCCTGAGCGGCGCTCCTTCTCGGCGTGGGCGGCCGCCAGGACCGATTCGGCATGTTCGGCGAGGCCCGGTATGTCAGCGAGGTCAGAGGCCTCGACGCCGTTAAGGGCTTCCAATGTCAAAAGGCCTGCGTGCACGAGGGCGTCGGCCTGCTCCTTCTCGATGCCGGGGATGGAGGCCAAGGCGTCAACGGCATCAGCCACTTGCTCTTCAAACCCGACCCGAACTTCCTGCTCGGGATCGATGTCGATCTGCCATCCGGTGAGCAAGCTGGTGAGGCGGGCGTTTTGGCCGCGCCGACCGATGGCCAGCGAGAGTTGGTCTGGATTAACGAGAACGTGAACCCTTTTTCTGTCCTGCTGAATCTCCAGTCGCTTGATCTGCGCCGGGGCAAGGGAGTTGGTTACGTAAGTCTCGACGTCCTCGTCCCAGCGGATGATGTCAATTTTTTCGTTGTTGAGTTCCCGGACAATATTCTTAACGCGCTGGCCGCGAAGCCCAACGCAGGCACCGACGGGGTCTACCTTCTCATCTCTCGAGTGCACTGCGAGTTTGGTGCGAAAGCCCGGTTCCCGGGCGATGGCCTTGATCTCGATGGTACCGTCGTTGATCTCGGAAACTTCGAGCTGAAACAGCTTCAGGACAAAGTCGGAATCCCTGCGGGAGAGGATAATCTCGGAGCTGCTGTCGGATCCCTCCACGGCCTTGACCAGGCAGCGGATGCGTTCGCCCCGTTGATATTCTTCAGTGGGCACCCGCTCACGGTTGGGCAGCAGAGCCTCAAACTTGCCCAGGTCAACGAGGACATCCGAGCGGTCGAATCCCCGTACCTCGCCGCTGACGATGTCGCCGACACGGTCTTTGAACTCGGTGTAGATCAGTGCTTTCTCCGCTCGGCGAATAGCCTGCATCAGTGCCTGCTTGGCATTCTGCGAGGCGATCCGGCCGAAATTTTTCGGGGTGACCTCGACTTCAAGCTCCTCCTCCAATTGGGCATCCGGCTTGAAACGCTGAGCGGAGTCCAGGCTGATTTCGTTTTGCTTGTCGGTGACCGACTCCACCACGATCAACGTGGCGAAGGCGCGTATGTCGCCGTCTTTGCGGTCGATTTCGCAACGCAGTTCCCGGGCGGGGCCGACTGCGCGCTTGGCTGCGGAGACCATTGCATCCTCGACAGCGCTGATAAGGATCTCGCGATCGAGCCCCTTTTCGCGCTCCCAGTATTCCATGCTGGCTATAAATTCTGCATTCATCGTATCCGTCTCTCGACAAGGCCCAAACCGTTCGCACCGAACAAAAAAGCCGGAAGATTGCTCCCCGACTTCACTCGCCCGTAACAGAGTTGACTCATTACGTTGACACCCGTAGGTGGCAACCGCACTGAGGCTAGTCGTTTGGCCCAAGCAGCGTCAAGTGCAAAAGGCGTTCCGATTTGGCTGTTTTTTGTTATTTTTTCAGAAACAGGCGACTTGAGACGAATTTGGGTTTCCCGGTTGGTTGTCTGCAGGTAGCTTGCCGGCGAAGTGGCGAACAATCGACCGAAGGAGGCTTGGCAGCCATTGACATTCGGAGGCGTGGCCCGGTTTGCCGTGGCCAGTCGCTGGCGGTTGCTGGCGGTGGAACTTGTCTTCGCCTTTTTAGTTGCCGCTACGGCGGTTTGGTTTGTCCAGCAGGCTTGGTTGCCGGTGATCGACGAAGCTATCAAGCAAATGCCGCCGACCGGGGAGATTCGCGGCGGCCGGCTCGCTTGGCCAAGCGACGCAGTGCTTTTGCAGGAGGGGCCGTTTATGCGGATCGATGTGCGTCCGGGAGGCTTCACCAATGTCGAGGAATCAGCTGATCTTGTACTGGCCTTTGGCCCAAGCGATTTGCGGGTCGGCAGCAGTCTGGGGCTTGGCCTTTTGACGGTGCCTTATCCGATGGGATGGATTTTGTTTTTCAGCAAAACCGAGCTTGAGCCTTGGTGGGGGGCTCGCTCTCACATGGTGCTGGCTGGGTTTGGCCTGCTGGTCATCTTGACGCTGCTCTGCGCTTGGTCCGCGCTGGGCTGGCTTTACATGGTTCCGGTCAAAATATTCTCCGTTAACCGAGTGAGTTGGGCCGGAGCCAAAAAAATTGCCATCGCCGCACAGATGCCGAGCGTCTTGGTGATGATTGCCGGCATCGTCCTTTACGGATTGAAGCAAATCAATCTCGTGGCGTTGTTGGCCGTATGGGGCGTCCACTTGGTGTTGCCGTGGGTGTATTTGATGTTCTCGCCAATCCTTGCGCCGAAGCCGCTCAAGCCAAAAGCCAAGGCAAAAAAAAACAAGGCTAAGCTCAAAATGAATGACAATCCCTTCGACGAATCTTCAGAAAATTCTGGCAACCCGTTTGGCCGCGACTGAACTGGCCAAGCGCTTCGCCAAGTGCGGTCGAACAACACACGAAAAAGAGGGACGCACCGCCGCTTAACTAAGCGGAATATGAGACATTGTGTCACACATGGCTCGGGTTCAGAATGGCCAGTGGCTGGGGTTAATTTCTTTAAATTGCTTATAATAAGTTAGTTACAGTTTTTTATCGGCACTTGGCATTCAGGTTGCTCAAGGGCAACTGTATTTGTTATGGGAAAAGTTTTAGGAATTGATTTAGGAACGACGAACTCCTGCATGTCTGTCATGGACGGCGGCGAGCCGCTCGTGCTCGAGAATTCCGAGGGACGTCGGACGACGCCTTCGGTGGTGGCGTTCGGCAAGGACGGCGAGCGTTTGGTCGGTGATGCAGCCAAGCGTCAGGCGGTGACCAACCCCAAGAACACCGTTTTCTCCATCAAGCGTTTCATCGGCCGCAAGTTCGACGAGGTCGGCGAGGAAACCAAGCGCGTCCCCTACAAGGTTGTGAAGGCTTCCAACGGAGACGCCGCCGTCGAGGTGGAGATCAATGGGGAAACAAAGCAGTACAGTCCGCCGGAAATTTCCGCGATGATCTTGGGCAAGCTCAAGGCCGACGCCGAGATGCGCCTGGGCGAAACGATCACCGAGGCCGTCATCACGGTCCCCGCCTATTACAACGACACTCAGCGCCAAGCCACCAAGGACGCCGGCAAGATCGCCGGGCTCGAGGTGTTACGAATCATCAACGAGCCGACCGCCGCCTCGCTGGCTTACGGGCTCGACAAGAAGGCGGATCAAAACATCGCCGTGTTCGACCTTGGCGGCGGGACGTTCGATATTTCAGTACTGGAGATTGGCGACGGAGTGTTTGAGGTTAAAGCCACCAACGGCGACACACAACTTGGAGGCGACGATTGGGACAACACTGTCATCGACTGGGTGCTCGACAGTTTCAAGGAGGAGAACGGCATGGATCTGCGGAGCCAGTCCGACGCCCTGCAGCGTATCAAGGAAGAGGTCGAGAAGGCCAAGATTTCGCTGTCCAGTTCCACGAGCTATGATTTGAACCTCCCGTTCATCACCGCAGACGCCAGCGGGCCAAAACACATCAACCTGCAGTTGACCCGGGCCAAGCTGGAGCAGTTGTGCGAGCCGTTGTTCGACCGGATCAAAGGGCCGGTGGAGTCCTGCCTTAATGACGCCGATGTCGCTGCATCCGAGATTAAAGATCTTGTCCTGGTGGGTGGCATGACCCGTATGCCAAAGGTGGTCGAGACCGCCGAGGCCATTGTCGGCATGAAGCCCAATCAAGGTGTGAACCCTGACGAGGTGGTGGCTGTTGGCGCCGCCATTCAGGGCGGTGTCTTGAAGGGCGACGTGAAGGACGTCCTGCTACTCGACGTCACGCCGCTCTCACTCGGCATCGAGACGATGGGCTCGGTGATGACCAAGCTCATCGAGCGCAACACCACCATCCCTACCAAGAAATCGGAAATTTTCTCCACCGCCGCCGACAGCCAGCCCGCCGTGGACATCCACGTGCTGCAGGGTGAGCGCGAGTTCTCCAACGACAACAAGAGCGTTGGCAAGTTTCAGTTGACCGACATTCCGCCCGCGCCGCGTGGCACTCCGCAGATCGAGGTGACGTTCGACATCGACGCCAACGGTATCCTCAATGTTAGCGCCAAGGACCTCGGCACCGGCAAGGAGCAGAAAATCACCATTACCGCCAGCAGTGGCCTCTCGAAGGAAGACATCGAGAAGATGAAACAGGATGCCGAGACTCATGCCGACGAAGACAAGCAACGCCGCGAAGAGGTCGACCTGCGCAACAGCGCCGACAACCTAGTTTACCAGAGTGAAAAGCTGATGAAGGAAAACGGCGACAAGATTTCCGGCGACAAAAAGAGCGCGGTCGAGGAGGGGAACAACGAGTTGAAGGAGGCGTTGAAAGGCTCCGACACCAACGCGATCAAGGCCGCTACCGAGAAACTGCAGCAAGTTGTGCAGGACGCTTCCGGCGACATTTACAAAGCAGCGCAGGAAGCCCAAGCGGCTGGCGCTGCGGAGCCAAGCGGCGACGACACTACGGACGGGGATGAGCCCTCCAAGAAAGACGAGGGGCCGATTATCGACGCCGAGGTCGTGGAGGAAAAAACGAACTAGATTTTTAGCCGCGCTTGGCCGGGACCGGGTGGTCCTGACTTTCCGGCGCGACAAACTTTCCCGTCTCGTGCGGGAACACCAAAATAAGTTAGACAAAAAACAAACATGGCACTGAAACTAAAACCGCTCGGCGATCGCATCATTGTTGAGCCGATCGAGGATAAGGAGCAGCAATCGGAGGGTGGTATTATCATCCCGGATTCTGCCAAGGAAAAACCCACCGAAGCCAAAGTACTGGCATTGGGCACTGGCAAGACCGACGACAACGGCGACAAAATCGCCTTCGAGGTCAAGAAGGGCGACAAGGTGTTGATCAGCAAGTATGGCGGCACCGAAATCAAAGTCGATGGCAAGGAACTCAAGATTTTGAATTCCGATGACATCCTCGCAATCGTTGGATAATTTTAGAAAGGAATAATTAACTATGTCAGCAAAACAACTGAAGTTTGATGAGTCCGCGCGGCAATCACTGCTCGCCGGTGTGAGCACGCTTGCCAAGGCCGTGACCGCAACCCTCGGCCCCAAAGGCCGCAACGTCGTTCTCGACAAGAAGTTCGGCTCCCCCACAGTCACCAAGGACGGTGTCACCGTGGCCAAGGAGATCGATCTCGAGGATCCGTACGAAAACATGGGCGCCCAGATGGTGCGCGAAGTGGCGAGCAACACCAGCGACGCCGCCGGTGACGGTACCACTACGGCAACCGTCTTGGCCGAGGCCATCTTCCGCGGCGGACTCAAGCATGTCACCGCCGGGGCAAGCCCGATCGCCATCCAGCGTGGTATCCAAAAGGCAGTCACCGCCGCCGTCAATGCACTCGACAAAGCCGCCAAGAAGGTGAAGGACAAAGAGGAGATCAAGCAGGTCGCCACTGTGTCCGCCAACTGGGACGAGGAAATCGGCGAGATCATCGCAGACGCGATGGACAAGGTCGGCAAGGATGGCACCATCACCGTCGAGGAGGCCAAATCCATTGAGACCACTCTCGACGTCGTCGAGGGCATGCAGTTCGACAAGGGCTACCTCTCGCCGTACTTCGCCACCGATACCGACAGCATGGAGTGCCGTCTCGAGGACGCTTACATTCTCATTTTTGAGAAGAAGATCAGCAGCCTCAAGGACATGGTTCCGCTGCTTGAGAAGGTCGCCAAGACTGGCAAGCCGATGCTCATCATCGCCGAGGACGTCGAGGGCGAGGCCCTGGCCACGCTCGTCGTGAACCGCATCCGCGGCACGCTGAATATCGCCGCCGTCAAGGCTCCCGGCTTCGGCGATCGCCGCAAGGCCATGCTCGAAGACATCGCCATCCTCACCGGTGGCCGCTGCATTACCGAGGACCTCGGCATCAAGCTCGAGTCCGTCGAGTTGAGCGACCTTGGTCGCTCCAAGAGCATCGTGGTGGACAAGGAAAACACGACGATGGTTGAGGGGGGTGGCAAGTCTTCCGAGATCCAGGCCCGTGTGAACCAGATTCGCCGCCAGATCGAGGAGACTACCTCTGACTACGATCGAGAGAAGCTGCAGGAGCGCTTGGCCAAGCTGGCTGGCGGTGTCGCCGTCATCAACGTCGGCGCAGCTACCGAGACCGAGATGAAAGAAAAGAAGGCTCGTGTCGAGGACGCCCTGCACGCCACACGCGCCGCAGTGGAAGAAGGCATCGTCCCCGGCGGTGGTGTCGCACTGTTACGCACCCGCCCGGCCATCAGCAAGCTGGAACTCGAAGGCGACCAGCAGATCGGTGTCTCCATCATCCGCTCCGCCGTCGAGGCGCCGCTCCGCGCTCTCGCCGCCAATGCCGGCCTTGAGGGTGCCGTGATCGTCGAGGCAGTACTGAAGAGCAAGGGCAACAGCGGCTTCAATGTCGCGACCGAGAAGTACGAAGACTTGGTGAAAGCCGGTGTGGTCGATCCGAAAAAGGTGACCCGCACAGCCCTGCAAAACGCCGGCTCCATCGCTGGATTGTTGCTCACCACCGAGTGCCTGATCACCGAGATCCCCGAGAAAGATCCGCCAATGCCGGCGGGTGGCGGTGGTCACGACCACGGCATGATGTAATTCAAGCTGTTTCAAAAAAAAACAGCAAACCAAGGGCGAGGCAGAAGTGCCTCGCCCTTTTTTTTGGAGTTAAGGATGGCTGTCCCAGCCGTCCGAAACAACCCCTAACCGCGGACGGCTGTGGACAGCCATCCCTACCTCCCGCCGCTTGGCTTGGGGGCAACTCCGGCTTGGCAGGCATGTTGAGCTCTGCTTAACTCAACGCCCGTTGATGCATCTCCGTTGGGCTAGTTTTTTTCTCTCGCTGCTCGTCGCTTGGCCAAGCGATGTCCGGGCAGCCAAGTCGACGTCGCCGGCCGAGCCGGTGTGGGAGATCGAGTCGCTCGAGCCGGGCGAGTTTGACTACCACCTCGACGATGGGCGAGTCATCCTGAACGACCGTTTTCGCATCACGTTCGAGGAGCAGGGAGAACGCGCCTTCATCATAGCCGACCGCGGCCGCCTCGACCAAACAGCCGGCGAGATCTTCGCCGAGGGCAACGTCACGCTGCAAAACCAGGATCGCGTCGTCACCTCCGACCGCCTGTTTTATAACTTCCAAACTCGCGCAATGCAGACCGACAACTTTCGCGCGGGGCAGGCGCCGTTTTTCGTCGAGGGCACCAATATCAAGGGCGACGCCACGAGCAACCGCTACTCGGCTGACGACGTTTGGCTGACCACCGACGACCGCTCCGATCCGGTGCTGCGCCTCCGCACCCGCCACTTGAGCATCGTCCCCGGCAAATACGTCGAGGCCCGTGGCGCAACGCTTTACGCCGGAAAAGTCCCGGTGTTCTATTTTCCGTACTACCGCCACCGGCTCGACCGGCCCCCGAACCAATGGGGCCTCACGCCCGGTTACCGCAGCCGCTTCGGCCTGTTTTTCGAGGGCTCGTATGACTGGCACATGAGCGACCGGCTGGGCGGCGAGGCGCACCTCGACTACCGCACGCGCCGGGGCTGGGCTGTCGGCCTCGACACGCGCTACGACCTTGGCCAAGCCGGCAGCGGCGAGGCGTCGGTTTACCTGCTCGACGACCGCGATCCCGCCGCCGGCGCGGGCAGCCTCTCCCGCAGCACCGACTTTACCGATCGGAACAACCGGCATCGGCTCAGCCTTTATCACTCGGTCAACATCCGGCCCGACTTCACGGCCAAGCTCGTGTTGCAGGATCAGAGCGACGCGTTCGTGAACCGCGACTTTTTCGAGGGCCAATTTCGCCGCAACCCTCAGCCGGCGTCGCACGTCGAGATCGCGCAGCATTGGCGCAACTACAGCGTTAGCCTGCTCGCCCAGCCTCGGATCGATGACTTTTACCAGACTGTCGAGCGGCTGCCGGAGATTCGCGTGACCGGCCTTCGACAGCGACTCGGCGCGTCGCCGGTTTTTTACGAGAGCGAAACCTCGGTCGGCCACTTTAGGTTTCGTCCGGCCAACACCGACCTTGACCTGCACGGTTACGAGGCGTTCCGCGCCGACACGCATCAGCAACTGCTCTTGCCACGCACGTACTTCGGTTGGCTCAATGTCACGCCGCACGCCGGTGTCCGGCTGACGCATTACGAAGCGACGGCTGGTGGCGATCCCGCGCTTGGCCAAGCCGGCGGGATGGATCGCTCCGTGTTCAACACCGGCGTCGAGTTGTCGTTCAAGGCGTCGAGCACATGGGCCAACGCGTCGAGCCGCCTTTTCGATGTCGACGGACTGCGGCACATCGTGCAACCGTTGGCCAATTACATTTACGTGCCGGAGCCGGACAAGCGCCCGTGGGAGCTGCCCCGGTTCGACCGCGAACTACAGGCGCTGCGCCTGCGGCCGATCGATTTCCCCGAATACAACTCGATCGACAACATCGACTCGCGCAATGTCGTGCGCTTGGGCATCAGGAACCGCCTGCAAACCAAGCGCAATGGCCAAGTCGACGACTTGCTGAATTGGGAGCTGTTCACCGATTGGCGTTTGGAGACGAACGAACGCGAGGCGCGCTTCAGTGATGTATACTCCGATCTGGAACTCACGCCGCGCTCGTGGCTGCTGCTCGGTTCCGAAGTGCGCTTCGACCCGAACGACCGCCG
>JABGZB010000048.1 GCA_018674955.1 Verrucomicrobiota bacterium
CGGGTGAACGTGGTCGGCCTGATGGGGCCGGGTGTGGACCCGCACCTGTACAAACCGGCCTCCGACGACGTGGTGAAACTCCAGCGGGCCAAGGTGATTTTTTATTCCGGGCTGATGCTTGAGGGGCGCATGACCGACCTGTTTTTCCGCATGGCACGCTCGGGCAAACTGGTTTACGCCGTCACCGAGTCGATCCCGGAAAAGGACCGGCTCGAGCCGCCGGAATTTGCGGGGCATTGGGATCCGCACGTCTGGGGCGACCCGATCTTGTGGAGCAAGTGCGTCGTCACTGTGGTCGATGGCTTGAGTAAGGCCGACCCCGCCGGGGCGGCGGACTACGCCAAGCGCGGCCAAGGGGTCGTCACGTCGTACAAGGCGATGCGGGCTTGGGCGCTCAAGCGCATTGCTGCCGTGCCGAGGGATCAGCGCATCCTCGTCACCAGCCACGACGCGTTCAACTACTTTGGGCAATCGTTCGGTTTTCAAGTCGTCGCTGTGCAGGGCTTGTCCACGGTGACCGAGGCCGGCTTGGCCGACATCGCGAAGATGGTGGACTTCATCAAGCAAAAGAAGATCAAGGCGATCTTTGTCGAGAGCAGCGTCAACCCGGCGGCCATCGAGCGGGTGAGCAAGGATGCTGGCGTGAAGATCGGCGGCGAGTTGTTCTCCGACGCCTGCGGTAGGGCAGGGGATATCCACGAGGCGCATGGCGAGAAGTACGACGTCGGCACGTTCGTTGGCATGCTCAAGCACAACGTCAACACCGTCGTTGATGCCCTCAAGTAACCCGAAATGTTTCAAACATTGAAAACTGCACTCATAATATTGGCGGGTGTCCTGCCGTTGTCGCTTGCAACCGCAGGCGAGTTTACCACCTTCAAAAACGACCATGGCATCGACCTGTTTTTTGACTACACCGGCGAGGTGTTGAGCAACGTCTCCGGCGGTGACCACACAGGAACAGGCTACAATGGACTGGCTTCGTTTGGTGTTGAGGCCGACCTTGGCCAAGCGCTTGGCTGGCAAAGGCTAACGCTAAGATTGAGCGGCATGGATCTGCACGGCTCCGGCATCGGCAGCCGCGTCGGTGACATGTTGGGCGTGAGCAACATCGAGGGCTACGGAAGTGTGCGACTTTATGAGTCGTGGGTGGAGAAATCGTTCGCTGATGAGTCGCTGAGCCTGCGTGTCGGGTTGCTGCTGGCGGATGTGGAATTCTCGACACTCGACACCGCCGGCCTGTTCCTCAACTCAACCTTCGGCTGGCCGGAGTTCATTTCGATGAACACGGTCAACACCGGCCCGGCGTTCTACATTCCCGCGCTTGGCCTGCGGTTGCTCTGGGAACCAAGCGAGGCGTGGTATGGCCAGGTCGGAGTTTTTGATGGTGACACCTTCGACTCGCCGGCCGGTGATGACACGGTCAACCGGCATGGCCTGCACTTGGAGTTGGGTAATGGCCAAGGCATTTTTGGCATGGTAGAAATCGGCTATCGGCACAACCAGGCGGATGACGCCGACAGACTCCCCGGCACGTACAAACTCGGCGGCTGGTGGCACTCGGGCGAGTTTGACGACTTCCGAGGTGGCGCGTCACACGACGGAATACAGGGCGTGTACGCGTCCGGCGAGCAGATGATTTACCGCGAGTACGGCGATCAGGGGTTGAACCTGTTCGTGCGCGTTGGCTTTGCGCCGAAAGATCGAAGCGAGGTGGACTACAGCTTTCAAGCTGGCGTAAGCTACGTTGGCCTGATCCCCGGACGCGACATCGATATCGCTACGCTTGGTTTGTCGCACGCGCACATCAGCGACGATCTCCCCGGGCGTACCACTGAGACGGTGGTCGAGGCTGCGTACGAGTATGTGATGAGCGATGACTTCACGATTCAGCCAAGCGTGCAGTGGGTCGGCGACCCCGGCGCGACCGGCGAACTCGACGACCCACTCGTGCTTGGCTTGCGGGTCAACCTGAGTTTTTAACATGACAGATTCCCCGGCAACCAACGGCGAGGACATCCCGCTTGAGATACACGACCTGACGGCTGGGTATTACAAAAAGCCGGTGTTGTGGGGGATCGACCTGCAGGTGCCCAAGGGGAAACTGGTCGGGATTGTCGGGCCGAACGGCGCGGGAAAATCGACCCTCATTAAGGCCATCATGGGCTTGGTGCCACCGAGCAGCGGGTGGGTTAAAATCTTCGGAAAACCGTACCAAGAGAACCGACGGCGAGTGGGCTATGTGCCTCAGCGAGAGTCGGTTGACTGGGACTTCCCGGTCACAGTAATGGATGTGGTGATGATGGGGCGCTACGGCCATATCGGCTGGTTTAAGCGGCCGAAAAAGGCCGACCGCGAGATTGCCCGCGACTGTCTCGACAAGGTGAAAATGCTGCCGTTTGCCAAGCGGCAGATTTCCAACCTGAGCGGTGGCCAGCAGCAGCGTGTTTTTTTGGCGCGCGCATTGGCGCAGGAGAGCGACATTTATTTCATGGACGAGCCGTTCGCCGGTGTGGATGCCGCGACCGAGACTGCGATCATCGCGTTGCTGCACGAGCTGCGGGAAAAAGGCAAGACGCTGTTGGTGGTGCATCACGACTTGCCGACGGCACGCAATTATTTCGATCAACTGCTCCTGCTCAACATGCGAGTGGTGGCATACGGTGAGACCGAGGAGGTGTTCACATACGAGTTGTTGCAGAAAACGTACGGTGGCCGGTTGACGATCCTTTCCGAGGTCGCGGACGCCGTCGGGCAACGCGCCAAGTAATCGATGAACACTCGGCGACCAACCTTGGCCAAGACGCTGGCGCGATTGCTGCGCACCCTCTCCCAGCGGGAGAGGCCGGGGAAAGGGAGAACGCATTCCACAATCAACGAGATGAGACGGAACCTGTACAACTAAAATTGATCTCTCTTGAAAGCTGAAACTGCATACTTGAAACCCACCGCTCACCCTCATCCGGCCTCTGGCCACCTTCTCCCTGAGGGAGAAGAAATCCAACGGGGCGCGCTTGGCTGGTTGGCGGTGGTTGCGCTGTTGGCATTTGTGCCGGAGAGCGCTTGGGCGGCGAAGATCGGCGACGTGGCGGAGGAGACTTCGCTTGGCCAACAGGCGGCCCGGTTTTTTTCGTTCCGAGATCCGTCGGTGCGCTATGCGGTGATTGGCTCGGTGCTGCTTGGCATCTCGTGCGGGTTGCTGGGGTGCTTCATCGTGGTGCGCAAGATGGCGCTGGTCGGCGACACGTTGTCGCACGCGGTGCTGCCCGGCGTGGCGCTTGGTTTCCTGTTTTCTGGCGTGAGCGTCAGCGGATTATTCGACTGGAGTTTCGACGTGGACAATATCACCAAGAATCCGGCACTGATTTTTGCCGGCGCGGTGATTGCTGGCGTTGCCGGGACGTTACTTGTTACCACCCTGAAACAGACGACCAAAATCAAGGAGGACTCGGCGCTTGGCCTGACTCTGGCGTCGTTTTTTGCCGTGGGTATTTGCCTGTTGACGATGATTCAAGACCTGCCTACCGGCAACAAGAGCGGCATCGACAAGTTTATGTTTGGGCAGGCGGCGGCGATCGGCAAGGGCGATATTCAGCTGATGCTCGGGGTCACTATGTTGATCGTGGCGGTGGTGTTTGTGTTCTACAAGGAGCTGCTGGTAACGAGTTTTGACGCGGGGTTTGCTCGGTCGATTGCGCTGCCGAGCGAGTGGGTTCATCACGGGCTGATGCTGCTAGTGGCGTTCGCGGTGGTGATCGCGCTGCAGGCGGTCGGCGTGGTGCTGGTGTCGGCGATGTTGATCACCCCGGCGGCGGCGGCGTATTTGCTGACCGATCGTATGCACCGGATGCTGTTTTTGGCGGTGGGGTTCGGCGTGGCGTCGGGAGTGATCGGCGCGTTCATTTCGTTCCTCAAGCCAAACATCCCGACAGGGCCGTGCATGGTGCTGGGCGCGAGCGCGGTGTTTGCCGTAGCGTTTTTCGGCGGGCCAAGGCACGGGGTGCTGACGCGCTGGTGGCGGCATGTGTCGCGCTCCAAGCGGGTGCAGCGGGAGAACACTCTCAAGGCGGTTTATCAGGTTTTGGAAAATCGCGCGGCCCAGCCGGAGGACAGCGTCTCGCTGAAGGAGTTGGCGGAGCGCCGCCGCGAAACGCTCGACGAAGTGTCCGGCCAGGCGCAAGCGCTGAAACAACACAGGCTCGTCACACTGCACGAGGAGGGCAACAAGATTTTGTTCACGCCGGGCGGCTGGCAACTGGCCTGCACGATCGTCCGCAACCATCGGTTGTGGGAGTTGTACCTGACCAACGCCGCCAACATCGCCGCTGACCACGTGCACGATGACGCTGAGAAAATCGAGCACATACTCGGCGACGACGTCGTGCGCGAGCTGGAGCGAATGCTCGACGACACGACCCGCGACCCGCACGGCCGAGCCATCCCCGGCTTTGCAGACATTCACAAGCCATTCGCGCCCTCCGCTTCGGGGCCAAGCGGGTACGGGAGGAGTTCATGAACGATTTCATTCCAGCCTTCGAGTGGCAGCGGGTCATGGTCGAGCCGTGGGCGGAGAATCTGTCGACGACATTTTGGATTGTGCTGATGGGGTTCCTAATCACCGCCGCGTGCGGATTGATCGGCAATTACCTCATCCTGCGCCGCATGGCGCTGGTCGGCGACGCGATCAGCCATAGTGTTCTTCCCGGTTTGGCAATCGCCTTTTTGTTATCACACAGTCTCAACACCGTGCCGATGTTTATTGGGGCGCTCGGGGCTGGCATCGTGACGACGGTGATGATCGAGTTGATACACAAGAAAACTCGCGTTAAGCAGGACTCGGCGATCGGGATCACCTTCTCGACGCTGTTCGCCATCGGCGTGATCCTGATCAGCTTCGGACAAACGGACGCGGTTGATCTCGATACCGAGTGCGTGCTGTACGGCGAGATCGCGTTCGTGCCGCTCGACCTCGTGAAGACCGAGCTCGGGCCGGGCATGTTGTCCGTGGTGGAGAAAATCCCCGGCCTCAACTCGGAGCTGTTTCTTGATGGCAACATGTTGACCATCGCGCCGCCGTCGGTCATCCGCATGGCGGTGGTCACCGGCGTCACGCTGCTGTTGATTTTGGTGTTCTACAAGGAACTGCTGGTGACGAGTTTCGATTCCGGCCTATCTTCGTCGCTGGGCATCAACGCCACGGTGGTGCATTACGCGCTGATGGGGATGCTCTCGGTGATCATCGTCAGCGCGTTCGAGGCGGTCGGCGCGATCCTCGTCATTGCGATGCTGATCCTGCCTGGAGCGACCTCCTCGCTGCTGGCGTATCGGTTGCCGACGATGTTTGGCATCACCGTCGTTCACGCCTTGCTGAGCGCGGTGGGAGGCATCCACTTGGCCACATGGCTGAACTGCTCACCCGCCGGGGCAATGGTGGTCGCCGGCTCGGCGCTGTTCGCGCTGGCGTGGATATTCAGCCCAAGCCAAGGGCTGCTTCTGCGCTGGTTCGGCCGAGAGTTGGACAAACTTGATGAGGAGGAAATCGAGCGCTTGGTCAAGGGGACTTGAACAGTTTCAAGTTGGGATACGGATTCCCACAGATTCTCGGGGTGAGTTTTCGATTTCTATTTTACATGGATGGATAGGATGAACAGGATTTCTTTTTTCCTCCTGTCCATCCATGTTGGATTGTTGGTGCCCTGCCTTTTTCCCCTCTTATTTGTGTCCATTGGCGTCCATTCAAGGCTTCTCCCGTTTGGGCATAAAAAAAGGGACTCTTTCGAGTCCCTTCAAATTTGTTGTCGCTTGGTTTAGGCGTCGGCCTTTTTCCAATTGCGCTTGGGCGGCTTGGTGACGAGGCCCTTCTTGATGGCTTTGGCGGTGACGCGGATGTATTTCACTTCGCCGTCGATGATCGCCTTGACGCGTTGCAGGTTCGGCAGGAAACGGCGCTTCACCACCTTGGTGACGTGCATGCCGATACCGCCCTTTTTTTTGGCTTTTCCGCTGCGTCGAATGCGGCTCCCCGTGACGGGGCCGGTGCCGGTTAGTTGACAAACTCTGGACATTTTGTGTCTCCCTTGCTGAAAGGGCCTACAAAGCATACCCAAAAAAACCGTCATGACAAGCCCTTTTTTGGGCTTTTTTCCTGCGCTTGGCCAAGCGGGGCGATGGTTATCTGGCTGTGGTGGGCTTGGCCTGGGGGCGGGTGACGCTGGCCAAGGTGTTGCGGACGGCCAGTTGGGCGTCGTCGAACAGGGTGTAAAACACGGGGACGACGAGGAGGGTGAGCAGGGTGCCCGAGGTCATGCCGCCGATGAGCGTCAGGCCGAAGCTCTTGTAACTCATCCCCATTTCGCTGGACTGGCTCAGGGTCAGCGGGATCATGCCGATGATGGTGGTTAGCGCGGTGATGGCGATCGGGCGAAAACGGTTCTCGGCGGCCTTGAGCAGGGCCTGTGTGCGCTCCATGCCGGCTTGGCGGAGGCGGTTGGCGTAGTCGACGAGCACGATGCCGTTGTTCACCACGACACCGACGAGCAGTACGCACCCGATGATACCGAGGAAGTCCATCTCCTTGCCGGCGATGAGATGAATCCACACCGAACCGATCGCTGCGAGCGGGATGGTCAGCACGATCGAGAGGGGCATCATCACGCTCTCGAATAGGAACGCCATTAACAGGTAAATGAAAACGATGGCCAACCCTAGGGCGAAAAAGCCGTTTAAGATTTCCTCCATGTCGAACCGCTTTCGCACTTCGCTGAACGTGATGCCCTCGGGCAGGTCGATGTTGCTCTTGAATGCCTCTATGGACTTGCGAGTCTCCTCTTCCTTGCCGCTCTCGAGCTCCAGCCCGATGGTGTAGCTGACGCGCTTGTCGGTGCGGCTGATGTAGCGGGGGCTGTTGAGCATGGCCGGCCGCGTGAGTGTGCCGATGGAGCTGAAACGGCCATCCTCGGTGGGAACGAGAAAGTTATTCAAGTCCGCGAGTTCAGCCCGATCCTCCTCGCTGTACCGGATACGAACGGGGATTTGCCGGCCGTCGCTGCTAAAGCGGGGAAGCGTGCTGCCGCGTAGGGCGTAACCGACCACACCGGCGAGGGTGTTTGGGTTCACGCCGATGGAGCTGGCGCGGTCGCGGTCGACGAGCAGAGCCAGCTCGTTGGGGGTCTCGTCCTCCCGCTCATTGAGGGCGATCACGCCGGGGATGTTTCGGAAGGCCGGCTTGAGTTCGTCGGCCAACGCATCGAGTTGCTCCGGGTCCTGGCCTGAGAGCCTGATGTAGTGCTGTTCCTTTTTATCCTGTTTTTCCTCCCCCTCGCCAAACTGCTGGTAATCAATTTTCAGCCCGGGGATTTTGGGTAGTTCCTTGTAAATTCGCTCGGCGACTTCGCGGGCGGGGACGGTGCCTTCCCGATCACGCGAAAACCATCCCTCAAGTTGGCCGAACCAAGTGCTATAAAAGACGATGAACCCGTCCAACTCGTAATATTCTTTCCGCTCGTCGAGTTTCTTCTCGACCTGTTTGAAGTACTCTGTGCGCTCGTCGAAGGTGAACCGGCTGGGAAATTGAAAGGAGAGGTGGAACGATGCCATGTCTTTTTCCTGCTGAACCGCGAAGCCGATTTTATCGAACACAAAAACAGTGGCGGTCAGGAGGACAAGCATGAGAAAGGCAAGGTCGAGCCGGCGGTTCAGGAAAAAGCCAAGCGCTCGGTTGTACCAGCGGTTGAACCGGCCGAAGGAAGCATCGTACATTTTCCCGAGCCCAGCGCGCGCGGCATCGGCCAGCTGCCTTGGCCAAGCGGTCGTTGCGGTCTTTCGCGTGGAGAGGGTCAGGTACACGCAGAGCGGGATGAACACCAGTGCGACGCCAAGCGAGGCAAGCAGAGCCACGACGACCGGCAGGGCCAGACGCATCATGAAGAAGCGCATCTCGCCCTCCACCAGCATGGCTGGCAGAAACACGATAACCGTGGTGAGGGTGGCCGTGGTGATGGCGAGACCAATTTCCTGGACGCCCTTGATGCAGGCCTCACGGCGTGGCAGGCCGGCCTGATAATGGCGCTGGATGTTCTCGGCAACCACCACTGAGTTGTCCACCAGCAGCCCGATGCACAACACCAGCCCGAGAATGGTGAGCAGGTTCAGGGTCTCGCCGGCGAAGTACATAGTGGCAACGGCGATGAACAGGCACAGCGGGATGGCTCCGGCAATGATCACTGTCATCCGGGCTCGGCGCAGGAAAATGTAAAGCACGCAGGCTGCGAAGAAGGCCCCGATTCCGCCATTGGTGAAAAGAGTGTTCAGTTGTTCCATGACAATGGAGCCCTGATTCATGTGGATATTCAGGTCGAATCCCTTTAGCGCCGGGTTCTGTTTTATCTTCTCCACCTCGTTCGCGATTCGCTTGCAGACCTCGACGGTGTTGGCTTCGCTCTCCTTGACCGCCGTGATCATCATGGCTTTTTTGCCATTCACGCGGGCGGCGAAGTAACGTTCCTCCGGTTCGTACTTCAGTACGGCGATATCCTTGAGCAGCACGTTGGTACTGATCGGCAGGTTTTGAAATTCCTGCATTGTTTCGAACCTACTGGAGGACTTTAGGAGATATTTTTTGCCACCATCCTGTACGTTGCCACTGGCCAGAGTGAAGTTGTCGCCCCGCATTTGCCGGGAAAGTTCGAAGATATTGAGGCCGTACGCCTCTGTCCGATCCTTGTTTGCCTCGATGATGATTTCCTTTTCCTTGAGGCCCTTTGTGTCGATATTGGCGACGCCATCGATTCGTGAGAGCGGCATGATGATGTGCTTGTTGACGAGGTCGTACAGATCACCATCGGTCTCGTACGCGATGCCGATCATGCAAACAGGAATGCCCGACATGTCCATCTTGTTGACATAAGCCCGTTCGACATCGTCAGGGAAGCGCAGCTTGGCCCGCTCCACCCGGTCTCGCACTTCGCGGTAGGCGATGCTCATGTCCGTTCCCTGCTTGAAGGTCATGTAGACGGAGGCTCCGCGTGAGGAGCAGGAGGAGCGCATCGAGTCCAGGCCTCGAACGGTGCTCAGTTCCTCCTCGAGCGGCAGGGCGAGCTTCTCCATAACCTCCTGTGGCACAGCGGCATTCCACGGCACACGCACAGTGAGGGAGCTGCCCTCGAAGCCCTCTGGGAGCAACTCGAGCTTGAGCCGACTCGAGGCGATCAGCCCGACGATGACGATCGTGAGGAACAACACGAACATCGTCACACGCCGATTGAGAGACAATCGCGTGATTCCTGTCGTTAGCTCGCTGGACTCCATTTGTTTACCGCTTGGCTAAGCGCTGTGGGAAAGTGTAACCAAACCATGAAAGTGTCAATGTTGACAGCGTTTGGAAGTCATCCCGGATGAGTACATTGGCTAAGTCGGAAAAGTTACTTTTTGGCCAAGCTAGGTTTGGTCGAACGGTCGAGGACGCTGGCAAGTGTGTTTCGAAATGCCTTCTGAGCGTCATCAATTAACGTGTAAAACACCGGCACAGCCAAGAGGGTGAAAAGAGTGGCTGAGGTCATTCCTCCGATGAGCGTGAACCCGAAGCTTTGATAACTCATACTCATTTCGCTGGATGAGTTAAAGGTCAGTGGAATCATCCCAGAGATTGTCGTTAAAGCTGTCATGAACACAGGTCGGAAACGAACCTTGGTAGCCTGCAGCAAGGCTGCCGTTCTTTCCATCCCTGAGTGCCGTAACTGATTGGTATAGTCGACGAGAACGATCCCATTATTTACGACAATACCCACAAGGAGTATGGCGCCGACTAGCCCCATTTTGTCCATATCCGTGCCTGTGATGTAATGAATCCAAACTGAGCCCATGGCTGCCAAAGGGATCGTTAAGATAATGGAAAGAGGTAGCAACATGCTTTCGAATAGAAAAGCAATGAGCATGTAAATAAAAATAATGGATAAATAAACTACAAATCCCCCTGATTCCTTGTCGTTATCATTGAAGGATTTTCTAATTTCACCAAACGAAACACCTTCGGGTAAATCCATGTTTCGAGTTGTTCTGTCTATGTTCTCTTTTGCTGTTTTTTCCTCTCCTGGTTTGAGTTTTATGCCAAAAGTATAGCTCGTTTTTCTGTTGGTTCGTCGGATGTAGTCTTCGCTCTTGAGCATTGCAGGTTTGGTGATTGTCCCGACGGAACTAAAGCCCCCATGCTCGGTTGGTACTAGAATGTTGTTTAAATCATACAGTTCTGCCCGGTCTTCCTCGCTGAACTTTAGGCGAACCGGTATTTGGCGCCCCTTGCTGTTGAATCTTGGAAGATCGCTACCGCGTACGGCAGTACTTATCGTTCCGGCCAGTATTGATGGATTAACGCCAAGGGAGTTGGCGCGATCACGATTGACGATCAACGCCATTTCGTTTGGTCCCTCATCGTTATCTCTTTGCTCCAAGGACAGTACCCCTGGTAGCTTTTCGAATTCCGGCATAAGTACTTCCGCAACGGATTGAAGCAATTGGGGATCATCGCCTATCAACCGGACGTAATGTCGAGATTTATGATCATTGCGCTCCTCTCCCCCGTCTTTACCTTTGTAGTGGATTCTTACTCCCGGTTTTTCAGGGAAATCCTCATAGACTTTTTCTGCAGCTTCCTCACGTGTAAATTCACTGACACGGTCATAAGAGAAATGACCCTCGAATTCTGCATACCACGGCGAGAAATGAACTTCATATGATTTTATGCCGAGCTCTCCTTTTCTGCCTTCAACGTATTCCTCTACCTGTTTTAGGTATGCGCTACGCTCCTCAAGCGTGAACTGGTCCGGGAATCGAACATCAATTTCGAATTCATCTCTTTCCTCGCTCCTTTCATCGGAAAACTCAATTTTTTCATAACCAATTTTGTAGGAGGCTACAAATAATATGAGTAGAATAAACGCCAAGTCGAGACGGCGGTTCAGATAGAAGGCAAGCGTTTGACTATACCAAATGTTGAGCTTCCCAAAACTTAAATTGTATAATTTTTTAAGGTGTGACCTAATAAATGTTTTCACAGCACCGTATGCATTGGTTTCATCAACTCCTGAAGAGGTGAGGGTCAAATAGACGCAAAGTGGAATGAAAACCAAGGCGACAATTAGGGAGGCCAGGAGAGAAGCCATTACTGGAAGCGCCAAGCCAGAAAGGGCAAAACGCATTCCTCCCTCAATAAACAACATTGGAGTAAAGACAATCATGGTTGTCATTGTTGCTGTTGTAATCGCTAGTCCAATCTCACTGACACCCTTAATGCACGCCTCGCGTCGAGGCATTCCGCTAAGAAAATGTCGTTGAATATTCTCTGCAACCACGACTGAATTATCCACAAGCAGTCCTATGCAAATCATGAGGCCGATCATATTGAATGCATTCAGGCTTTGGTCTGCAAAATACATGGAAGTTAATGAAATCAATAAACAAAGTGGGATGGCCATTGCTATGATCAGAGTCATCCGAAAACGACGAAGGAAAAAATACAGTACAACTACCGCAAAAAAGGCACCCGCTATGCCATTATCCACAAGGTGTTTAAGTCTTTTTTGAATCTCACTACCTTGGTTGTGATAAACGCGTAGGTGGTAGTTATCTAATGCCGGGTTCACCTTAATTATTTCAAGTTGATCCCTAACTCTTTGGCTTACTTCTAATGTGTTTGCCTCACTTTCTTTTGTCACCCTGATACTGTAGGACTCTAGTCCATTATACCGGAAAAAACGACTGTCCATATCTGGCTCATATTTTATTTCTGCAATGTCTTTGAGCGATACATTGTCATTTAAGGGCACATTTTTTAGTTCGTCAAAGGTATGAAACGAGCTAGAGGATTTGAGGATATATTTTTTACCGCCATCAACTACAGAGCCGCTGGCCAAAGTGAAGTTATCGCCTCGCAAGCGGTTAGATAGTCTTCGTATGTTCAATCCATGGGCTTCCGCA
>JABGZB010000049.1 GCA_018674955.1 Verrucomicrobiota bacterium
CCGTTGCTCATCCTAGCCGGCGCTGGTACCGGCAAGACGCGCGTCATCACCAGCCGCGTGGCTTACATGATCTCGCGCGGCATCCGGCCCCGGAACATCCTTGCCGTCACTTTCACCAACAAGGCCGCGCGTGAGATGAAGGAGCGGGTGAAAAGACTGGTGCCCAAGCGGCGATTGGTTGGCGAGGATGGCCAGACGGAGAAGCCGACCATCTGCACCTTTCACTCGCTGTGCGTCCGCATTTTGCGTCGGCACATCACGAAGCTGGGCTACAAGAAAAACTTTGTCATCTACGACGCCACCGAGCAGCTTGGCGTGGTGCGCCGCATCTTGAGCCAAATCTCGCTGGGCTCGAAAAAGCCAGACCCATACGCCGTCCTGTCGCTGATCAGTCGATGGCGGAACAGCAACAGCGATGAGCTCATCGCCGAGGATCAGGACTTGGCCGCCTTGGCCAAGCACTTAGTTGCGACCTATCAGCAGACACTCAAGGCCAGCAACGCCGTCGATTTTGACGACCTTATTCTACTCGTCCTGCGGCTGTTTGCAGAGTGCCCGGAGGCGCTCGACGAATGCCGCGAGCGTTATCGCTACATCATGGTGGACGAATATCAGGATACCAACAACTCGCAGTTTCGCCTCGTGCACAGCATGGCCAAGGTACACCAAAACTTTTGCGTTGTAGGAGACGACGACCAAAGCATCTACGGCTGGCGCGGAGCCGAGGTTGCCAATCTGCTCAACCTTGAGAAACATTTTCCAACCGTGAAGGTGGTCAAACTCGAGCAGAATTATCGCTCCACCAACACGATCCTCGAGGCCGCCAACGCGGTCATTAAAAACAACGTCCAGCGGCGGGAGAAAAAACTTTGGTCCGACAAGGGCGCCGGCGAGCCGATCATGCTTTGGGAATTTCGCGACGACGAGGAAGAGGCACAGTCGGTGGTCGAGGAGATCAATTTCAATCGCAGCATCAAAAAAATCAAGTGGAGCGATCAAGCGATCCTGTTTCGCACCAACCAGCAGTCCCGGCCGCTCGAGACGGCGCTTCGCAAGGCCGAAGTCCGCTACAACCTCGTCGGCGGGCAGAGTTATTTTGATCGGCGGGAGATTCGTGATTTCGTCTCGTACCTCAAGCTGTTCCTCAACCCCGATGACGACACCGGCCTGCTGCGCATCGCCAACGTTCCGGCCCGCGGCCTGAGCAACGCCACGATGGAGAAGCTGCTTGGCTTGAGCCAGGAACGCGACTGCACGGTGTTTGCCGCGATGCGCGACGAGTCAGCACTTGGCCAATTTAAGAAGCGCACAGTGGACAGCATTCTCGACTTTGTTGAGTTAGTGGAAACTGTCAACGAACGACTGAATCGCCCAATCGCTGTTCAACCGGCGAACCCGCTTAAGTCGTGGTGCACCGCCTGGCTCGATGAGGTGGAGTTGTTCCGCGAAATCCGAAGGATAGAAAAAGATGAAGAGAGTGCGGAGAACCGCGTCCGTAACATCGTCGATTTGCTCGATTCGATGGATCCAAATTTCGTCCCAGCGGATCGTCCGGTGCCGGAGCGGTTGCAGCGATTTCTCGAGCACATTTCGCTCGATCGCGAGCGCGACAAGGACGACGAAGCCAGCGACGCGGTGACGCTGATCACTGTGCACAGTTGCAAAGGGCTGGAGTTTCCGCACGTGTATATTGCCGGCGTGGAGGACGGGTTGATACCGCACTCGCGCTCGAAGGTCGAGGGGACGCTGGACGAGGAACGTCGGCTGTTTTACGTGGCTATCACTCGGGCGCAGCTGACATTGACTATGAGCCATTGCGAAAATCGGCGAAAGTTCGGTGAATTGATTCCCTGCAATCCATCGCCGTTTTTGAAGGAAATCCCCGAGGAACTGATCGTGCATGGCAACGAGCTGTCGTCCGAGCCGGCGTCAGACGAGGAGGGTCTCGATTTTTTTGCCGGCCTCAAGGCATCGCTGGAGTGATCGCGCTTCCCTTCGTTTTTCGGCTCATTTAGGCTGTGCGTTTCGCTGGCGCTTGGCCGGCGAGCTACTTGCGATGGGTAATACAAACAACAATTCCACGGTAACCGACAACGTCGAGGCCAAGGCAGAGCCGCTCGACTTCATCCGCGAGATCGTCGCGAACGACTTGGGCAGCGGCAAACATGCCTCGGTGGTGACACGCTTCCCGCCGGAGCCAAACGGCTATCTGCACATCGGTCATGCAAAGTCGATCTGCCTGAACTTCGGCATTGCGCTCGAGAACGGGGGCGGCGTTTCCCATCTTCGATTCGACGATACGAACCCGGCTAAGGAGGACGTAGAGTACGTAGACGCCATTAAAGAGGATGTGCAGTGGCTCGGTTTCGATTGGGGTAAAAATATTTTCTTCGCCTCAGATTATTTTGAAAAGCTATACGGCTTCGCGGTCGAGTTGATCCAGTCGGGCAAGGCGTTTGTTTGCGAATTGACGCTAGACGAGATCGCCGCGCATCGCGGCACGCCGACCAAGCCGGGCACAAACAGTCCATACCGCGACCGCTCGCCGGGGGAGAATCTCGAGCTGTTCCAGCGGATGCGCGACGGCGAGTTCAGCGACGGCACGCGGGTGTTGCGGGGCAAGATCGACATGGCCTCGCCGAATCTGCACATGCGCGACCCGGTGCTGTATCGCATCCGCAAGACGCCGCATCATCGCACCGGCAACAAGTGGTGCCTCTACCCAATGTACGACTTCACGCATTGCCTATCCGACTCGATCGAGGGCATTACGCACTCGCTCTGCACGCTCGAGTTCGAGGTGCACCGGCCGCTGTACGACTGGGTGCTCGAGAACGTGGCGGCCGGTAGCCACCCGAGGCAGATCGAGTTCGCGCGGCTCAGCCTCACATACACCGTCCTCAGTAAACGCAAACTGCTGACGCTCGTCGAGGAAGGCCGTGTCGCCGGTTGGGATGATCCGCGCTTGCCGACCATCTCCGGGCTGCGCCGTCGGGGTTACACGCCGGAGAGCATCCGTGCGTTCTGCAAAACCATCGGGATGACCAAGTTCAACAGCCTCACCGACGTCGCGCTGCTCGAGCACAGCATCCGGCAGGACTTGAACGACATCACGCTGCGAAGAATGGCTGTACTTCGTCCGCTCAAGGTCGTGATCACCAATTTCGACGAAGGAAAAATCGAGGAACTCGAGGCTGCCAACCACCCGAAAAACCCCGAAGCCGGAACGCGCAAGGTGCCGTTCACACGAGAAATTTACGTCGAGCGCGACGACTTCATGGAGGAGCCGCCGAGGAAATTTTTCCGACTTGGCCCTGGGCGCGAAGTACGGCTGCGCTTCGCCTATTTCATCACGTGCAATGAGGTCATCAAAAACACCGCGGGCGAGGTGACCGAATTGCACTGCACACACGATCCCGAGACACATGGCGGCAACGCGCCGGACGGCCGCAAGGTCAAAGGGACCATCCACTGGGTGTCCGCGTCGCACGCATTCGAGGCGCCGGTGCGGCTGTACGACCGGCTGTTCACCGCCGAGGATCCTAGCAAAGAAGCCGATGGCAAAACCTATCTCGACCATCTCAACGCTGAGTCGCTGGAGGTGATCGCGGACGCCAAGCTCGAGCCGGGCTTGGCCAAGGCCGAACCGGGCGAGCGTTTTCAGTTCGAGCGATTGGGTTATTTTTGTGCGGACACCGCTGACTCCCAGCCCGGCGCGCCGGTTTTCAACCGCACTGTCACGTTGCGCGACGCATGGGCCAAGCGGCAGAAACAGGGATGAGCGGCCAAGCGCGTTGCCTTTTGCCTGGGAGCGACTACATTCCGCGTGTGGACTCGGATGCCACAACGGAGGCGCTGTGCCAAAAAGTCTGGGCCGGCGAACGCATAACCGGCGACGAGGCAGCGCGGCTGTACGAGCTGCCGCTGTCGCAGATTGGTGCGCTGGCGGATCGCCGCCGCCGTTTGGCCAAGGCCGATGCTTACGACGGGCGCGGCAACGAGATCGCCACTTACAACATCGACCGCAACATTAATTACACCAATGTCTGCAACGTGTACTGCAAGTTTTGTGCGTTTTACCGGACGGAAAAACAGGACGACTCGTACGTGATCACCCGCGCTGAGATCGACCAAAAAATCGAGGAGACGATCGCGCTCGGTGGCACGCAGATTTTGATGCAGGGGGGCCATCACCCGAAGCTCGACAAGCAGTGGTATCTCGAGTTGCTCTCGCACATTCGGGACAAATTTCCGCAGATCAACATTCACGCTTTCAGCCCGAGCGAGTTCATCCATTTTCGTGACGTGTTCGGCGAGTCGCTGGAAACGCTGATTCGAGATTTTCGCGAAGCCGGCCTCGGCTCGATCCCCGGCGGTGGCGGCGAGATTTTGGTCGACGAAGTCCGGCAACGCATCTCGCCGCTCAAGGCGATGAGCGACGACTGGCTGGAGGTGATGGCCGTGGCGCACAAGCTCGGCATGGCCTCGACGGCGACGATGATGTTCGGGCACGTCGAGTCGCTTGGGCACCGGATTGAACACCTCGAGCGCGTGCGGCGTCAGCAGGACGAGACCGGCGGTTTTACGGCGTTCATTGCGTGGACATTTCAGGGGGAGAACACCAAGCTCAAGGCGCCAACGGTCGGGGCCAATGAATATTTGCGGATGCAGGCGCTCAGCCGAATCTACCTCGACAATGTGCCGAACATCCAAAGCTCGTGGGTCACGCAAGGGCTTGAGATTGGCCAAGTGGCGCTGCAGTACGGCGCGAATGATTTGGGAAGCATTATGATCGAGGAGAACGTGGTCTCTGAGGCGGGCACGACATTCCAAATGGGCGTCGCAGACATGCGGCGCTTGATCGAGGGCATCGGTTACGAGCCCCGGCAACGCGACAACTGGTATCGGCTGGTCGATGTCCAAGCCGCAGCAGCGTGATGACAAACGACAAACAAAAACAAACGGATCGGCAGCGCTTGGCCAAGCGCGGCATCGGCTTGGCACTTGGTTTGGCGTTGGTGACGTTGGCTGGCTGCCAGTCGTCGAAGCAAGGCAGCGACGGGAGTTTCAACCTGAGCGACAAGGTCCAGTACAGCGCTGCCTACGACCGGGAACTGGACTCGATCTTTCGCTTGTCCGAAAAGGGCAAGTGGGAGGAGGCCGAGGCGGAGGTGGGGTTGTTGCTCCAGCAACACCCAGAAGACACCACGTTAAAGCGTATCAGCGATTGGGTGGGCACACAGAAAATACTCCTTCGCCAGCAGGCCATCGAGGATCGCATCCGCACCATCGACGCTAAGCAGACAGGGATGAACCCGTCGATCAAGGATATCTGGATGGATAACAAGAGTCGTGGGCTGCCGCCGCGCAAGGATATCCGCGATGCTCTTGAGATGATCCAGGCGGAGCCGTACGTTCCGGAGACGTTCGGCAAAAAAATCACGAAACAGGGTTTTTTGTTTGATGCACGAAGCGAACTCGGCCGCATGTCTGGCCTACTCGACAACACGGTGTCTATCCAGACCGATGAGCAAACCGTGAAGGAAATCCTGTTCGATATCGGTGGTAAGGAGGGCATCAACTTTGTCGCCGACCAGGGACTTGCGCCGCTGCAGCAAAAGCTCACGCTCAACCTCGACAAGGTGAAGCTGGGCGAACTGCTGGGCTACATTTCGCGCAACGCAGGTGTGCAGTTCCAGGTTGGGGAGGACCTGATCTGGGTGATCGACGGGAAGGCGTCGAAGGAGTTGATTGAGCAGACGCGGTTCTACCGATTGCGGCATGGCTTCATGATGCCGGCACAGTTTGGGCCCGAAGAGACCACCCTTGTGACCGTGAAACCGGAGAAAGGTCCAGCCACCATCACGGAGACGGCCAAGTACGAGATGTTCGTCAACGATAGCATCACGAAAAGACCGTCGATCGAAGATGCCATCAAGACGTTTTTTAAGGGAACGGAACATATGATCGATTACGAGCGGAACCTCATTGTCGCTACCGGCACACCGGCGCAGTTCGAGGTTCTGGAGCGAATCATCGAGGAATTTGACCGTCCGATTCAGCAGGTTTTGATCGAGGCGCGGTTCATCACGATTTCCGAGGCGTCGTTTCTCGACCTCGGTTTCCGATGGGCATCCAGCGTTGCGGGCAATCCGCCACAAGACCAGACCGGGATCGGCAACGGCGCGCTGGGCAGCGAGGAGGGCCTGCTAACAAGGGTCACATTCAACAATGTGTTCAAGGAAAACAGCATCCTCAGCAACGCCGACCTGTCCGCAGCGCTGACTGCGCTTGAGCAGAGCGGCGAAAGCCAGTTGCTCAGCGCGCCGCGCCTGACGCTGCTCAACAACCGGCCAGGCTCCATCAACGACGGCCAAGTGAATTACTTCTATGAGGAATTTACGATTGAGGAAACGTTGACCGAGCGCCAATTCACTCAACGTTTGGTTCCAAAAGGTACCCCTAGCAAAATCACTGCGGGTGTTTCACTCGAGGTCGTGGCCAGCATCGGTGGAGACGGACAAAGTATCCTGATCGCCTTGCACCCGGTGGTGAATCAAAATGTCAGCTATGTCTCACTCAAGGGTCAGACCTTCGATGAAGCTTCTGATGGCGAGCAGAACAGGCTCGAGATTTTCCTGCCCCAGTGGCGTACGCAGGAACTCGCAACCCGCGTGGTGGTCGGTTCCGGCCAAAGCGTCATGATGGGTGGTGTGCTCGAGCGCGAGCAACGCACCATTGTCGAGTCGGTTCCGATTCTCGGCAACCTACCCGGTATCGGCGCGATGTTCCGCAAACGCTCAACCATCGACAAGCCGCGGTATCTGCTGATTTTTGTCACCGCCACGTTGCTCGATGAGAACGGTTCCTCCGTCACCTACGAGCAGCCAGGCGACGAGCGGCCAACCCCTGTCAATCTGCCGAAGTCTCTGCCGGCACCGGGGCCAACGGCTTTCCCAATGCCGCCCGCCCCGCCCTCGCCCAAGCCGCCCGAGGGTTAGACGATTCCGCTTGGCCAAGCGCCAAGCGGCTTGATTTTTTCGTCGCACACGCGAACATTGCCAAGCCCGACACCCGGCCGGCAATCACATCCCATCAAACCCCATTATGCCCAAGATTGAGCGCGCTCTCATTTCCGTTTCCGATAAGTCAGACCTCGTTCCGTTTGCCGAAGTGCTCTCCCGCGCCGGCGTCGAGATCATCTCCACCGGTGGAACCGCCAAGGTGTTGCGTGAGGCCGGCATCGAGGCGCAGGAACTCAGCGACTACACCGGTTTCCCCGAGATGCTCGACGGCCGCGTCAAGACGCTGCACCCCAAGGTCCACGGCGGCCTGCTTTTCCTGCGCGAAAATGAGGAACACACTGCCACCGCCGCCGAGCACGGTATCCGCCCGATCGATCTCGTCGTCGTGAACCTCTACCCGTTCGAGCAGACCGTCGCCAAGCCGGATGTCACCCTCGAGGACGCCATCGAGAACATCGACATCGGCGGTCCGTCGATGCTCCGCAGCGCGGCCAAAAACCACCAAAGCGTCACCGTCATTGTTGACCCCGCCGACTACGGCCGCGTCGCCGATCAAGTCTCCGAGAACGGCGAAACCACGCTCGAGCTCCGCCGCGAGCTGGCTGTGAAGGTGTACTCCCGCACCGCAGCCTACGACGGCGCGATCGCTCTGCACTTGGCCAGCGTGTACGAACAGCAACAGCCGAGCGACGACCTGCCTGACAAACTTGTTGTCCACGCCGACAAGGCGCAGACCCTGCGCTACGGCGAGAACCCCCACCAACGCGCCGCCCTTTACGGCCGTTTCGGCGAGTTTTACCGGCAACTCCACGGCAAGGCGCTCTCGTACAACAACATTCTCGACCTCACCGCCGCCGCCGGGCTCATCGTCGAGTTCGAAGCCGACCCGCCCACGCTCGCTATCCTCAAGCACACCAACGCCTGCGGCCTTGGCCAGGCAGACACCCTCGCCGACGCGTGGGCCAAGGCCTACGCGACCGACCGACAGGCGCCGTTCGGCGGCATCATCGCTTGCAACACCGCGCTCGACCTCGCTACCGCCGAGGAGATCAGTGAGATTTTCACTGAGGTCATCGTCGCTCCCGACTTCGACTTCGACGCACTCGAGTTGCTGCAGCAAAAGAAAAACCTGCGCCTCGTCAAGCTGCTGCTCAACCCGGCCAACGTTGTGCCGTGGGACATCCGCTCCGTCGGCGCCGAATCGTTCCTCGTGCAGGAGCGCGACCTTCGGCAGACCTCTGCCGTCGATCTCGAAATTGTCACCGAGCGTCACCCAAGCGAGGACGAACTCAAGGCCATGCTTTTCGGCTGGCGCGCCGTCAAGCACGTCAAGTCCAACGCCATCGTTTACGCCGCCAAAGATCGCACCCTCGGCGTCGGTGCCGGCCAAATGAGCAGGGTGGACTCCAGCCGCATCGCCGTTTGGAAGGCCGGCGAAGCCGAACTCGACCTCAGCGGCAGCGCCGTTTGCAGCGATGCATTCTTCCCGTTCGCCGACGGTCTTATCGCCGCCGCCGAGGCCGGCGCGACTGCCGCCATCCAGCCCGGCGGCTCCAAGCGCGACGCCGAAGTCATCGCCGCCGCCAACGAGCGCGGCATGGCCATGGCCTTTACTGGTGGCCGGCATTTCCGGCATTGAGCGCTTGGCCAAGTGGAGGTTTTGTTGGCTGAACCGCCCTTCGGCGATTAACTTGGCCCGGTCGTGCTGACAAACAAACCATGGAATCCCGAGTCGCTCCTTTGGCTCGGCTGCACCTTCATGCTGGCCTTGGCCCCGGGCGCAGCCATCGCCGGCCTGTTCGAGGACGGCTCCGTCGCGCAAATGGCGGCCAATGTCACTGTGCTGCCGGTTGCCATCCTCGTCGCCGTCACCGTTTGGTTTCAGGTCAACCGCCGCTTTTATCAATCGTCAATAAGCTTGGCCGATGCATTCGGCTTTAATAGTAAAAATACCGGCCGCTGCCTGCTGCTCGGCTTGGCGACCGGCCTTGTGTTGGTGATCATCGCTATGACACTTGCTTTAATGAGCAGCGTACTGATTCAGGCTTTCGGCGATCAGGTTGAGCCGCAAAAACTGGTTACACTCATCGCCGAAGAATCCGCGAAGCAGGAAAACATCGGCACGCTGATTTTTTTTGTTGTGATGGCGGTCGCCGTCGCGCCGGTTGCGGAGGAGATTCTCTTTCGCGGCATCCTCTATCCGGCGGTCAAGCAGCTTGGTCATCCGCGCGTGGCTGTGATCGGCACTGCACTTTTGTTTGCGCTGTTCCACGTCAACCTGCTGACTTTCGCATCGCTGACCGCTGTCGCGCTGTCGCTGATCGTGCTGTACGAGTTCACCGACAATCTGCTCGCCCCAATCACTGCCCACGCCGTCTTCAACGCCTCCAATTTGATCATGTTACTTTGGCAATGAGCAACGCCACTCCCAGCTCCGGGCCGGACGAGTTCGAGTTAATCTCCCGGCTCAAGGCCAAGCTGCCCACCGGCGACTCGGTGGTCGTCGGTGCGGGCGACGACTGCGCCGTGATCGACGTCGGCGTGCCCGGCAAATGGCAGCTTCACAAAACCGACGCCGTCGTCGAGGGCGTGCATTTCACGAAGGACGCCGACCCGAGGCAGATCGGCCACAAGGCGCTTGGCCGCGCGTTGAGCGACATCGCCGCGATGGCCGGCACGCCGCGCTGGGCCACGGTTACGCTGGGTTTACCGGACGGTTTCGACGCCGAAAGGGTCGAGTCGATTTACGACGGCATGGCAGCTTTGGCCAAGCGCCATGACGTGTCGCTCGTCGGCGGGGAAACGGTGGTCAACCCGGAGCGGCTCTTCATCGGCGTGTCGCTCGTCGGCGAGATCGCGCGCGACAAATGCATTCTCCGCAGCGGCGCGAGCGTCGGCGATGGCGTGTGGGTCACCGGCGAGTTGGGCGGCTCGATCGCCGGGCATCACATAGCTTTTACGCCGCGCTTGGCCGAGGCGCGCTGGCTTGCGGCCCACTGCCAGCCAAGCGCGATGATAGACTTGAGCGACGGCTTGGCCGGCGACCTTGGCCATCTGCTCACCGAGGCCAACGCCGGGGCCGAGTTGCTCGAGAGAGCCCTGCCGATCCGCCGCGAGGCCCGGCTGCGCGCCCGCGAGTCGGAAGCCGCCAAGCCACCACTGCTCGCCGCGCTGACCGACGGCGAGGATTACGAGCTATGTTTCACGCTTGGCAAAGGGAGTGCCGTTGCGTTGCTCGACCAGTTCAAGCAGGAATTCCCCGACACGCCGCTCAGTTGCATCGGAAAAATCGTCGAGCGACCAGGGCTAAAGATTCGCCAAAAGTCGGGCATCATGAAGATCGCCACCCGTGGACACGTTCATTTCCAATAGCCCGGAGGAAACCTTTGCGCTGGGACGGCGCTGGGCGGCAGAGCTGCGGCCCGGCTGGATCGTCGGCCTCATCGGCGACTTGGGCACCGGCAAGACGCAGCTCGTCAAGGGCATCGCCGCCGGGTTGGGCATCCCGGGCACCGTCACGTCACCGACGTTCGCGCTGCACCGGGAGCACGACAACGGCTCGCTGCCGTTGACGCACATTGACCTGTACCGGCTCGAGAGCCAGCAGGAAATCGTCGGCGCGGGACTCGAGCATTATCTCACGACACCGGACGGCGTCACCGCCGCCGAGTGGTTTGAGCGCTGGCTTGGCGGTGACTGGCAACCCGGCCAAGCACTGCCCGAGTCGGCGCGGCCCGGCGCCGGCCATGTGCTTCGGCTCGTGATTTTTTCAGAAGAAGGCGAAACCAAGCGGAAGATTACTTATGAAGATTTTGGCCATTGAGTTCTCGTCCGATCACCGGAGCGTCGCCGTGTTGGGCGGCGGGCAGCTGCTCGCGGAGCAAACAGTCATCAGCGGCCGGGAAACTGCGGCAGTGGCGCTGATCGAGTCCGCGCTTGGCCAAGCCAAGGTCGAGCGGTCGGCGATTGAGTGCATCGCTGTTGGCATCGGCCCCGGCTCGTACACCGGCATCCGCGCGGCGATCGCGCTGACGCAAGGCTGGCAGTTGGCGCATGGCGTCAAGGTGTTAGGCATCGACAGCTTGGAGGCCTTGGCCATGGGCGAGCAGGCGGCCGGGCGCCACGGTGAAATCACGCTGGCGGTAGATGCCCAGCGTGGGGAGTTTTACCTGACCAAGTACGAGCTGGCCGATGATGGCATCCGAAACGTCGAGCCGACGCACTTGGCCAAGCGGCCGGAATACGAGTCGCTACTCGCCGCCGGTCACCCCGTCATCGGCCCCGGCTTGGGTGACAAATTTCCCGCCGCCGAGCATGTCGGCCGCCTAGCCGTGGGTCGCAGCGATTTCGTCGAGGCTTCCGAACTCTCGCCGGTTTATCTCCGACAAATCGATTTCGTGAAAGCGCCTCCGCTGCGCAAGATCCCGCCGGTTTAGCCTGGCTAAGCAAAAATAGAGTCGCCTGGAAGGCGACTTCTGCGTAGCCAAGGGCAACGCCCTCGGAACACATGGCCACGATAAACCAGCCCTGGAAGGGGTGGTGTTAAACCGTAATTCAATTGACGCGATTGAAGTGCCCATACAGGGCACATTGGATTTGTTTGTCGGATTCCGGGGGGCGCTGCCCCCGGCTATGTAGATTCAGGCTTACAGCCTGCTTGCAACCTTGAGCTTTAAAATGGAATCCCGAGGGGATTCTTTTTTTCACGGCTTCGCGTGAGAATGAAACTCAGCTTTCGATGACGTTGATCTCGACCGGCTCGACGCTGACGCCTTTGCGGCCGAGCCAAGTGATTGCTTTTTTCACATCGGCGGTCAAGCCGTCGAGTTCGAGACAGACCAAGCCGATTTCGTCAGTCACACTCGCTTGCCGGACGTTGGTTATGACGGGGAATTTTTTCGATAACTCCCACACGACCGGCTTGGTGATGAGCTTGGGCGGGAACATGAGCCAGAGCCGTGCGGTCTTGCGGGCCTTGGCTGCCGGCTTGGCTTTGCGCGCCGCTTTTTTTTTGGCTGCCATGGGCTTATCCGCCGGCGATTGCCGGGATGATGCTGACGTCGTCTCCGTCCTTGAGCGGCGTGTCCTGATTTTTGAGGAACCGGATGTCCTCCTCGTTGACGTACACGTTTACGAAGCGGCGGACTTCGCCGTCCTCGCCGACGAGGCGCTCCTTGATGCCGGGGAACTTGCCCTCGAGTTCATCGATCGCTGCGCCAACGGTGGCGGACTCGACCTCGGCGGTTTCCTGCTCGTTGGTGAGCTTCCGGAGTGGAGTGGGGATTCGTATTGTTGCTGCCATGCTGAAACGGGTGTTGGGTTATTTCGATTTGATTTTGTTGTCGGACTCGATCAGTTGTTCGAACTCGCGCAGGCTCGGCTTGATCTCGGCCGGCTTGCCAACGTGTCCTTGCACGGCGTCGAGCGTTTTGAGGCCGTTGCCTGTGATGCAGATCACGACGGAATCCTCGGCGGGAATCTTGCCAGAGGCAACCAGTTTTTTAGCCACGCCGACGGTCACGCCGCCAGCGGTCTCGGTGAAAATGCCCTCGCACTCGGCCAGCGCCGACATCGCCTCGCGGATTTCTTGGTCGGTCACGTCGTCGGATGCGCCGCCGGTTTCCTTCATCACTTTTAGCGCGTAAAACCCGTCCGCCGGGGTGCCGATGGCTAGGGACTTGGCGATAGTGTCCGGCTTGACCGGCTTGAAAAAATCCATCCCTTGCTTGTACGCGACGGAGATCGGCGAGCACCCGGTCGCCTGCGCGCCGTGCACGGTGGGCTTCGTGTCCTTGGCCAAGCCGAGCTGGATCAATTCCTGATAACCCTTATGAATCTTGGTGAGCAGCGAGCCGGATGCCATCGGCACGACGGTGTGCTGCGGCAGTTTCCAGTCGAGTTGCTCAGTGACTTCGTACGCCATGCTTTTGGAGCCTTCGGCGTAGTACGGGCGCATGTTCACATTGACGAATGCCCAGCCGTACTTGCCGGCGATCTCGGCGCAAAGCCGGTTCACCTCGTCGTAATGGCCTCGGATGCTGACGACGCGCGCGCCGTAAATCAGCGAGTTGAGAATCTTGCCCTCTTCGAGGTCGGCCGGGATGAACACGATCGCATCCAAGCCGGCGGAAGCAGCGTTGGCGGCGACAGAGTTGGCGAGGTTGCCGGTCGAAGCGCAGGCGACGGTTTTGAAGCCAAGCTCCTTGGCGCGGCTCAACGCAACGCTGACGACGCGGTCTTTGAACGACAACGTCGGGTAGTTGACGGCGTCGTTCTTCACCCACGCCTCTCGCACGCCGAGCCACTTGGCCAAGCGGTCGGCCTTGACGAGCGGCGTGTATCCGACCCGCGTGCCGACCGTCGGCTCCTCGGCCACCGGCAGCAGTTCGCGGAATCGCCACATCGTCTCCGGCCGCTTGGCCAAGGCGGCCTTGGTCATCGACTTCTTGATTTTGTCGTAGTCGTAAACGACCTCGAGCGGTCCGAAATCGAACTCGCAAACATGGGTCGCCTCGAGCGGATATTCCCGCCCGCACTCGCGGCACTTCAGTGCCCGCATGAATCCTGCACTCTTGCTCATGTTTCTACTTTCAACGCGAACGGTTGGGAGTGAGTGGGACAAAAAAAGCCCCTTCCCGAAAGACGAGAAGGGGTGGAAATTAATTCCGCGATCTCGTCCCATTTTTCCCGGCGACTCACCGGGCTGGAATTGGCACCTTGACGTTGGCTTCGCGGGCCAACCGGTTGCCGTGGTGTCATCGGGCCAAATCCCTCAACCACTCTTAATGAGAATGCCGCCGAAGCAGCGACACGGAGAGAAGCGGAAAACGGGCCAACGTGTCAATCGAAATCTGGGCTTCTCTCCGGATCGACTCGGCTTTGGCCAAAGGAAACCCGCAGCCAAGCTCGCTCATGAAAATAGTACACGACAAACTTGGTCACGAACTCGATTGCCCCAATTTGCATCGCCTTGGCCTGTTCGCCAGTGATGAAGTAAACGATGAGAATTGTCGTGAACGTTGCCACCAAGCGCCATGTGAACCCTTTCACAACACTGCGCAGCGGCGATTCGGTCAATAATTGAGCCATTTCGTTTTTCATTTTCTGGCGGATTTCGGACCAAGCGCTTAGCCAAGCAATGCCACACGAGCAATGTAAGCCGTTAATCTCTACTATGTCAATAGAGATTATGTTTTACTTGCTGTTTTTGCCTTTTTCATTTTGGTTGTTCCTGTGTTCCGTCATCTCCTTTTCTTGCTGGCTTGCCTTGGTTTGTCCGGTTTGGCCATTTCCGCCGCTGAGCCGGAGGCCGCTAAACGGGATCTTCCACAACTGAAACCAATCGAGCCCGCCGACGTGCTTGGTACGTTTACGCTGAAGCCAGGTTTTCGACTGGAACTGGCCGCTGCCGAGCCGTTGGTCGCCGACCCGGTGGCGATGGCGTTCGATGAGAATAGCCGGCTGTTTGTCATCGAGATGATCGGCTACTCGGAGCATCGCGATGACAAGCTTGGCCAAGTGCGCCTGCTTGAGGATACCGACGGTGACGGCCGGTTCGATCGCTCGACGATTTTTGCACGCGACCTCGCTTGGCCAACAGCGATCGTCTGTTACGACGGCGGCGTGTTTGTCGGCGCGACGCCGGACATTCTTTATTTGAAAGACACCGACGGCGACCGCAAGGCCGACGAGCAGCGGGTTGTCTTTACCGGCATCGGCGACTCGGTCAATCGGCTCAACATGCAGTCTCTCATGAACAGCTTTCGCTGGGGACTAGACAATCGCATCCACGGCACGGCCAGCGGCACGCCGGGGAAAGTGCGCGTTGTTGGCAAGCCTGAGTTGGGAACGGTTTCGTTCGTTCGATCCGATTTTTCGTTTGATCCGCGCACGCTTGAGTTTCGTTTGGAGAGCGGCGGCGCGCAGCACGGGATGGATTTCAACGCGGCGGGACAGAAGTTCGTCTGCAGCAACAGCCATCACATTCAGCAGGTGATGTACGAGCAGCGCTACGCTGGCGTGAATCCTAACTTCATGCCCCGGTCGCCGTTGGTTGACATCCCGGTGGACGGCGCCTCGGCACCGGTGTTTCGGCTCAGCCCGGATGAGGCATGGCGGGTCATCCGCACGCGTTGGCGCGTTGCCAAGCAAGTATCCGGGCCGGTGGAGGGCGGCGGGCGTCCGTCCGGTTATTTCACGGCGGCAACCGGTGTGACGATTTACGACGGGCACGCTTGGCCAAGCGGGTACAGCGGCGACGCTTTCATCGCCGACGCCGGGAGCAACTTGGTTCATCGAAAAAAACTTCGTTCCTACGGGATAAAATTTACCGCGCAGCGTCCCGATGATGAACGCGACCGGGAGTTCCTCGCCTCGATGGACAACTGGTTTCGGCCGGTGCAAATGGAGGTCGGCCCGGACGGTGCGCTGTATATTGCCGACATGTACCGCGAAGTGATCGAGCACCCGTGGTCGCTGCCGCACGGCATCAAGCAGCACATCGACTTGGACAGCGGCAACGACCGTGGCCGGATTTACCGGGTTGTGTCGCGAGTGTTCGTTCAGCCGAAGCTACCTCGGCTTGGCCAAGCGACTGTGGCTCAGTTGGTTGAGATGCTCGATTACCCGAACGGCTGGCATCGGAGCACGGCCGCGCGGCTGTTGTTCGAGCGGCAAAACCAAGCGGCCTACGAGCCGCTGCGCCGCTTGGCCAAGCGGGGCAAAACCGGCCTGGGGCGAATGCACGCGCTTCACGCGCTGGCCGGATTGGACGCACTGAAACGCAGCGATTTGGTCGCGGTGACCACCGATTTTTCGCCGGTCGTACGGACGCATGCCATCCGCTTGGCTGAGCGATTTCTGCCCAAGCGCCAAGCCGGTATCGGCGGGAAACCAACCGGCGTGACGCCGCTGACGCAGAGCCTCCTCCGCTTGGCCGACGACCACGACAAACACGTTCGGTTTCAACTCGCCTGGACACTCGGCACGGTTGAGTTTCCCGACAAGGCCGATGCCTTGGCCAAGCTGTTCCGACAAGCGGGCGCCGACCATTGGCAACTGGGGGCGTTGCTTAACGCCTCAACCGAACAGCACGCGGAACTCATCGACGAACTCAAAAAGGACACGACGTTTTCGAAATCCATTTTCAGCGAAATCATTTTTCAGAATCTGGAGACGATGCGCGCCGGGCGCTTGGCCAAGTTTTCCATCCGGTCAGAAAAATCGGTGTACCTACCGCAGGTTTTCAAGCCGGCCGGCAAGGTCGATCAGGATCGGGCCAAGGTCGTTGAGCAGTTCCGGGCAGCTTTGGCCAAGCGCGGGGACGCGAAGCGCGGGCGCGTGACGTTCGAGCAGCGGTGCGCCGCGTGTCATAAACTCGGCGGCGTGGGCCGGAACATCGGGCCGGACTTGAAATCGGTCCGCGCGAACGGAGCGGAGAAACTGCTCATCAGCATCATCGATCCCAACCGCGAAGTAGCGCCGCAGTACGTGCTGCACAAAGTGTACTCGGCAAAGAAAAAGGAGACCATCGTGGGAACGATTAAATACATGAGTGGATCGGCCATGGCGATGGGATTGCCAGATGGGAGTGAGCGACAGTTCTTCCGTTCGGCTGCCGATCTCGTCGAGTCCACCGGCATGTCTCTGATGCCGGCCGGGCTCGAGGCTGGCTTTAGCGCTGGGCAGATGGCCGACCTACTGGCGTGGGTGCTGGAGGCCGAGTAGAGATCAAAAGCAAAAAGGCAGCGCCGGGATGGCGCTGCCTAGTTGTTGCACGGGAACGGGCTGGCTCCGAAGTTGGAGGGCCGCGTTCCCTGGTTTTTCCCTCCTTGGAAAATCAGGATCAGGTGATCAATTGAAGAGCCGCCTGCGTTAGGAGGTTTGCCTGAGTGAGCATTGCAGTTCCGCTCTGGACGAGAATATTGAACCGGGCATACTCGGTGGTTTCCTCGGCAACGTCGGTGTCGAGAATCCGGCTGTTGGTTTCAGCAAGTTTTTCATTGAGTAGACCGACCTGGTTGTGGGTGACGTTCAAGCGCTGGATGTTTGCGCCGATGTTCGCGCGCATATCGGCGAGGTTTTGGATGGCTGTCTGGATGTTACTCAATGCGGAGGAGGCACTGGTGGTGGTGTAGATCGCGGAGGTGGTGGCGTCGAAGGCTCGCGCCAGGCCGGTTGCCGCTGTGGTGGAGTTTATGTCCACCGCGTTCATCGTGAACGTGTTGGCATCGCTGTCTATGGTGACTTCGTTTCCGGCGCTCGAAAACAGAGGCACGCTGTTGAAACTTTTTGTCCCAATGTCACTGATGTAGTTCTGTAACTGGGAAAACTCGACCGAGTAGTTTGAGCGATCCGTGTCCGTCTTGGTGATGTCCTGGGCGAGCACGGTCAACTCACCCATCCGATCCAGGGCGGTCGACATCTTTTGCATGAAGCCGTCCTGTGTTTGGGAGTAGGAAACCGCGTTGGCGAGATTATTCATCGCCGCTGAGTTTCGGCTGATTTGGGCGGTGAACCGGCTGCTTACCGCCAGTCCGGCGGCGTCGTCCTGAGGATCGACGATCCGGGAACCGGTCGAGAGCCGTGCGAGGGATTTAGTTAAGTTTCGCTGGGAATCATCCAGCCTGTGGGCGCCAGTCATGGCGGCCATATTCGTATTTATTACCATGTCGACAAATCCGTTTGTCGTTTACAGCATTGGCATCCTTGCCGCTGATGAATCTTTATGAAGGGTGATTCAAAAACCGTTGAGGAACCGTTCCTCGTGCAACGCCATTAATATCGGCGGCAAACGGTTTTCCTTTAGGGATAAATTATTTCTGACGCCGATCCGGCCGGGATCACCTTTTTTTCGGGGGGCGTTTGCTCTTTTTGAGCAGCGAGCGGAGGGTGGCCAGGTTCGCGATGTCCTCGTGAAGATCGGGGGACTTGGGCGTCTCTAGGCAGCCGGGCGTGTCGGTGAAACGGGGGTCGTTGACGATGTGGCCGAACGCCTTTTTGCCGATCAACCCGTGGCCAATGTGGTCGTGCCGATCGACCCGCGAATTGAGATCTGTCTTCGAGTCGTTCAGGTGAAACGCCAGCACCTGCTTCAGGCCGATCATCTGCCCGACCTCG
>JABGZB010000395.1 GCA_018674955.1 Verrucomicrobiota bacterium
AAACTGATGCTGCTATGAACACTTACAGACATATTTTGGAGTTGGATCCTAAAAATGAAATGGCCAAAAGTAATATTGAAGCCATATCCACACTATTAAAGAAAGATGCGCCTGTAGAGAGCGAAGGTACAGCTGAAACTGATCAAATACTACACAGAGCAAATGAAAGCTACCAGCAAGGTGATATTGAAGCCGCTATTCAAGAAATTGAGAAGGCAATGAGCACCCAACCGAGCAACCCTGCACTTTACGCCACGCTTGGAAGTTTGGAGTTTGAATTTGGCCAGACTGATAAGGCAGTAAAAAATTTACGTAAAGCAGTGCAAATAGAAGGTGATTCTGCTGACTTTATGACTCGCTTGGCTTTGGCTGAGTTTACGGCTGGGAACACTGATAAATTTAATAAATATATTAATTCTGCTTTAGAACTAGATTCACGTTACACGCCGGCGCTCAAGGTCAGAGCTGACTTTAATTTAAGTATCTCAAGCCATAAAAAAGCGGCCACTGATTATGTAGACATTATCAAAATAGAGCCGGAAAATGTTGAAGTTTTATTAGCGCTGGCTGTTTGCTTTTATGAGACAGGGGATAAAGATGCGACGACGATGACATACGAACGCGTTTTAAGCATCGACCCAGACAACACGCTCGCTAAAGATAATTTGACTACGGTGAAAAACAGCTCCTAAATCTCAAGCAGTTTTTAGTTTTTGGGAGGGTTATCGAACAACTCTAGCCCCTCCCCCAACCATAATTTTTTCCACTTCACTCACGGAGGCCATGGAGGTGTCTCCGGGGGTCGTCATGGCAAGAGCTCCGTGAGCAGCGCCATAATCAACTGCTTTAGCTGGATCTCCGGTTGTTAAAAGACCATAAATCAAACCTGAGGCAAAACTATCCCCTCCCCCCACTCTGTCAAAAATTTCCAATCTTGGGTAATGGGTGGCTTCAAAAAAACTATCGCCCGCCCAGCAAACGGCGCCCCAATCATTAACTGTTGCTGAGTGAACAGTACGGAGGGTGCTTGCAATAATTTTTAGATCCGGATATTCGACAACAACTGCCCTGATCATAGTCTTGAATTTTTCAACATCAATTGATGTAATAATATCGTCGAGACCCTCAACCTCAAAACCTAGGCAGGCTGTGAAATCCTCTTCATTACCAATCATCACATCCACATATTTTGCAATTTCACGGTTCACTTCCTGCGCCTTCTTCTTGCCGCCGATGCTTTTCCAAAGAGAGGGCCGGTAATTGAGGTCATACGACACAATTGTTCCGTGTTTCCTAGCCGCCTTTACAGCGGTTATCACCGTATCGGCGGTGGACTCGGAGAGCGCCGAAAAGATGCCGCCCGTATGAAGCCAACGAACCCCCTTGTTTTTAAAAATGTCTTCCCAGTCAAAATCACCTGGTTTGATTTGTGATGCTGCTGTTGAGCCTCGATCAGACACGCCCAACGCACCTCGAACACCAAAACCGCGCTCTGTAAAGTTCAACCCGTTCCGGACCGTTTTCCCTATGCCGTCATATGGAATCCAGTTAATCAACGAAGCGTCAACCCCTCCCTGTAGTATAAAATCTTCCAGCAACCTTCCGATTTCGTTGTCAGCAAATGCCGTAATGATCCCGGTGCGTAATCCAAAACATCGCCTCAAACCTCGCGCTACATTGTATTCCCCCCCGCCTTCCCACACATCGAATCTGCGCGCGGTTCGAACCCGAGCATGCTCCGGATCGAGTCGCAACATGATTTCGCCTAGTGAAATTAGGTCGTATTTGCATGAATCCGATTCTTTTATTTTTAAAACTGACATCTCAGGAAATTGCCAAAGTGCTCGGGAGGTTTCCTAAATATCCCACACGCAGTCAATCTACAATTGAATCTATCCCAGAAAAAACGCGTTTACCCTCAATTATCAACATTGCCACAGCACAGCTATGTTGAACAATCGCCTCCGGTACGCTTGACATTGAGTCGCGGTGAGGAATTACAGCCATGTTAGCAATGAAGCCTTCCTTCAACACGCCAATTTCACCCCCCAATCCTAACGCCGTCGCGCCATTTGCCGTCGCCATTTGCAGCATATCTTCGCAAGACAATTGTGGATGGTTCTGGCTGAATTCCTGCATTTCAGCGAACATATTAAGCCCCGTCACCGGAGTCTCACTGTTTGTGCTCGCCAAGCTGTCCGTTCCAATGCAGATGTTCAACTCGGCCTTGGCCAAGCGGTCATAGTCAAAATTGGCGTGCCGAAACCAAGCGTGACTTCTTGGGCAATGAACTACACAGGCACCCACCCTCTGCAGCCTTTCAACATCGGCATCGCTCAACCGGTTGGCGTGAACGACCAAGGATTTTTTTGCGAACCCCGCCGTCTTGGCCAAGTACTGCACAGGCGTTCCCTTACCGCAGTCATCCATCACTCTACCCAAGGAACTCATCGTGTCGTACAGCGGCCCGGCTCCATGAACAAACATATCCCATTCATCGTTCGACTCGGCCAAGTGAATGCTCATTGGCAGCAAATGTTCATCCGCGAACAACGCAAGCGCGTTCAACCCCTCCGGTGTCATGGTGTATGGCGCATGAGGCGAAACTCCCACCTTTAACGCAAGTGATTCATTCGCCATCAACTCGCACTGAGCTAAATCAACCGCAGCAGTTTCATCTTCCGAATGATAAGCTATAAGTTCGATAAACGGACAAACTTGAAGGGGTGTCTGCGGTGCCATGCGCGCATACATTCCTGGCACTGACTCGATGTTCGACACCGTGCCACAACCCGTACTCAGCAACATGTCAGCGCCAGCCAGCCAAGCGGCTTCATGATCTTCATGCGTTAACGACTGTTTAATCAATACGATTTGAGCCAACCAATCGGCAAATGACGTGCCTGGAGACAACTTGCCAGCCAATCCGGAATAATCGAGATGGCAGTGGGCGTTTACAAATGCCGGGAAGATTATCGAGTCTCCAAGATCAACCACCGGCTCACCAGCTTCGGGAGTAATCTCACGCCGTGCTCCCACCTCGGCAATCCGCTTGCCCCGAACCCGAACCGCACCATCAGCAATGAGATTTCCCTTGCCAGCCCATATCGCGCGTGACTGAAGAATCATTCAACGAGCCCCAACTTGTGGCGAATTGTAAACTCAACAGTCAATTATACATCCGTCAACTGCCATGTCTGCTTAGCTTTGGCCGCCCCCGCGTGATGTCGGGTGATAATCTTGCTGTGATGTTTTCTCAGCTGCTGTTGAACTTTTTTGGTCACCAAATCAATGGCTGCGTACAGGTCGCTCTCATGATCCTCCGCAAACATATCCGTCCCTTTAAAATACAGATGCATGGTGCATTTGTACTTGTTTTCAGGCAGGCCGACATGATCCCGCTCCAGATTCACCCGGGCCTCAATGGCTCTTTGGTTCATGTGTTCGAGCTTGTGAACACAGACGTTCACATGTTCTTTAATCGCTTCGGTTACTTCAACATTGTGGGAATCAAGAATGAGCTTCATCGACTTGGAGCGTGCCCTATTGAGGCCCAAATTGCGAGAAAAAGTTTCTTCAGAACTCGGCATAAATCATGCCAACTGAAGCGATAGAACAACGGTGAGCCAAAGCCGGAAATCTGTCATTTTACTTTACCTTTTCTGGTGGTTTAGGGGCCGGCTTTACCTCCAATGTGATGGGAGGGGAGAACATTTGATAAGTGACATCCTTCTTTTTGTCAGTCTTCTTACCATTCAGCGGGGGGTACTGGTATTTCCCCTTAATTGTTGACGCGAGATGAAAAGTGTATTGCCCGACAGGAACTTTGAACTTGGCCAAGTCGATTTCAAGTGAGGCTTCGAGTTGCTCTTTTTTTACCTCCAAAGCAGGCATTTTATCCAGTTGTGACATGCCGTAAATCTTCAAGCTGATTTTCTCGTTGTACTCGCCGGTGCGCTTCACTTTGAGGGGGATTTTCACCTTGCCGTTGTCCAAGCCAATGAAGGGCCCATCCCCCGCTGCTGTCACTTGTACTGGCTCAGCATCCTCCGCATTGACAGACAATGCGCACACCTTGGCCAAGCGCGAAAAAACCGGCTCCTTATCATAATCCGCAACACGGTGAACTGTTGCTGACGACCACGCCGCTTGTTTAACTTCCCGGCCGCCGAGCGTCACCTCCCCAACAAACCGTACGTCGCCGATGAATGAGTCCACCGACTCGGATGCAGTCAGAAACGCCGTGATAGCTTTTTTCCCGGCATTAATCCGGCAGTGGTGCAACTCAACCCCTTTCGGCAAACCCTCAGCGGTGATAGTGATTGGCCCGTTGAAGTTGCCCTCGCGCAGCACAATGATTTGCACAGGCAGCGTCGCCCCCTTGCGAAGGTGTGTCGCCGTCAGTTCGATGGTCTTGCTCTTTTTCGATATTGCCGCAACCGTTTGTGGATGAACCACCAACCGGAAGCCGGGTCGCTCACGGCGCAAGATCAGCACGTACCCCCTCGACGGGTCGTCCTTGGCCTGGTTGAACAAGTCGTGCAGCATCACCCGACAGTAGCCATCACTCTTTGCCTGAAACCGCCACGACATATCGCGATTAGCCACTTTAAATTCGCGCCCGCCTGGGTTGTCTTTTGAATCGTAAAATTCCTTGGACGACTCCAGCGATTCCTTGCCGTCCTTTGACACTCCCACGAGTTGGGCGGTGAGGTATGGATTTGAGCTGCAGCCCAATCGCTGCGAAAAAACATCAAGCCAATAGACTTCATCCTTTTTTACAGGAAACCTAAAATGATCGACATCACGAGCCGGATAAAAACTTCCCGCGATCAATCCGGGGGCGAGAACGCCTTGGGCACGGTCTGCGATATCATTATCACCCTGCTCCATTGTCAACGGGTTGCCCGGACAAAAGCCGATGAAGAATGGGTTGCTCGCAATCCCGTCCTTGGCCAAGCGAAACACGCCGCCGTCCAGAACTACTGATGCCGGCGGAAGCACCACGCCCCCGGGTTGCGCTGTCTGGCTTAGCTCACTGATTTTTATAGTCAGTTGCTCCAGCGCCTGGCCATCAGCGGCCTTGAGTCCGGAGGGGTTCGAGTCGGGCAGATTCCTCCCAAACAGAGTGATCTCCGACTCGCTCAAACTGGGAACTATCGGAGGTGAAATAAAATCCACATGCGGGCCACTACTATTCTCCAATCGAAAAAAATATTCCGTACCGCCTCGGAAAACCGCATCGTGAATTTGAACAAAATAGTTACCATCCGCCTGTGCCGTGTGGTCGATCAAGCCGTCGGCATTTGCCCGCGCCAAGCGCTCCCCTGCCCCACTCCGTAGTAGCATGACAGGGCTCATGCGGGAATCGAGAGCCTTTGCTGACACGCGCAGCAACAGTCGCTGCCCTTTTTTTGCTCCAACTTGAAACCACGAGGACTGCCTCACCACGGAGACGCCATTGACAACCGAATCATCGCCAAGGGCATCGGCGTTCTTTTTTGACGTGTTGTCGCTTGGGCTTCGACTTTCCTTCAGTAAGCCAACGGCGAACAAGCGGGAGTTGGACAATCCTAGCGCCCCGGCAAACCTCACCTCGTACACTGCGCTTGGGACATTTGCGCCCACACGAACCTGGAACTTTCGTTCAGCGGCGTTGGTTAATTCCGCTGTAATACCCGGATGCGAAAACCGCAACTCCGCCGCCCCTTCAAGGTCGTCACCGTGAACCTGCACTTCGGTCTCTTCGCCGATTTGGCAACCCAGCGGGAACATCGCAGTCATGCGGGCCGTCGGCAATTGGCCAAGCGTTTGGCCAAATGCGAACCCAAAAAACAACCCGACGCAAAGTCGCCGGAATAATGAGAAATGAATCATGCTGTTTTCGACGCTTGGCCAAGCGGAGGCGTTCAACTCAACGGTCCCTCAGTGGTTGAAAAGAAATTCCTTGGTATTGACCAGCGCCCAGAGAACATCCTCGTAGCGCTCCTTGGTTTTATCCGCCGGTTTACCATCCTTACCGACCGGCTCGCGTTTTAAATAATCCACCGCCACGTCAATTTCCGACTTGCGTGGCAACCGGGCAAACGCCTGATAGTAAAGGCTGATTATCTTCGCGACATGATCCCGTCCCTTGTCAGCGGCGAGCTTGGCGGCCCGGCCCTCCTTGTGGGCCAACTGCTCGTGAATGTTCTTCGCGTTAAACAGGTGCAGGCTTTGGGCGAGGCTGGCTTCCTGCGAGCGTTCGCATTCGCAGGCGCTGGAGGAGTCCGGTCGACCGAACACGCTCAGGAAATAGTTGGCGCTGTTGTAACTGTTGTCCGGCAGGCAAACCGCACGCGTCCCGACCGGCAAGCCGCCGAAGTTGCTCCGGGTCAGGATCAGATCGTTCAATGAATCGAAGAGAACTTCTGCGGTCAGGCGCTTGGGCTGAAAGCGCGAGTAGTAATGTTTGTCCCTCCCGTTATGTTCGTTTGGGACGGAACTGAGCTGATACGTTGTCGAGGTGGTAATGACACGCACCAGTTCCTTCAAGTCGTAGCCGCTCTGCTCGAAACGATCCGCCAGCGCATCGAGCAATTTTGGATGCGTCGCCGGGTTGGTCGAGCGGAAGTCATCCTCGGGATCGACCAGACCCCGGCCGAAGAAATGTTTCCAGTAACGGTTCACCAGCGTTTTCGCAAACAGCCGATTTTCATCCTCTTGCATCCAGTCAACCAACCGATGGCGCGGATCATCGGTCGGGGCGATCTTGAATTCGCCGCTGCCCAACCCGGCTGGCTTCACTTTTTTGTTGGTCTTTTTGTTGGTCACCAGCGCCACGCCGGCCCGGTGAAAAACGATCTCCTCGCTCGGCCTCCCGGAGGGCGCCTTGCCCACGCGCGAGAAAAATGCCATGAACCGATAATAATCGTCCTGTGACCATTTCTCGTACGGGTGATGATGGCACTGGGCGCACTGCAAACGCGTGCCGAGGAACAACTGCGCCGTGTCCTCCATTTGCGCCTGCTGGGAACTCACCTGTTTAAACCATGCGGACGGCGGGCTTTGGTCGATGTCGCCCGAGGCCGCCACGATCTCCCTCACAAACCGGTCGTACGGCTTGTT
>JABGZB010000050.1 GCA_018674955.1 Verrucomicrobiota bacterium
GAGAAACACGACGACGGTCGTCAGCAGGATGATCCCGGCGGCGACGGGGAACTGCAGGCCAAGGTCTGTTTCTCCTGGCTTGGCTGCAACCGCGTCGAGAAACATCGGAAAGCCGAAACAGGTGATGAGAAAGCCGACCGAGCCGATCGAGCGCACCCACTCGAAGTGCGAGTTGCTCGAGCGGTACAACAGGCCAAGGCTCAGCGCCAACGCCTGCGGGATGAGGCTGGTATAAAACGCGGCAAAGAGCATCGAGACCAACAGCAGCGCGGCGTAACTCTTGACATACCAATACGCGATGAAGCCAAGCGCCATGCCAAGCGTGATGACGACCAACACGGTTTTGCGGGCACCGGTGCGGTCGGCGAGATAGCCCCAGGCCGGTTGGCCAACGAGGCCGACCAGATGAAACCCCCCCATGGCTAGGCCGACCTGCTGGCCGCTCAAGCCAAGGTTCTCCTTGAGATAAAGCGAGTAGAACGGGAAGAAGATGCCCAGCGCGCCAAACAGTGTCGCCCAAAAAAGCGACAGCACTCCCATCAATTTCCACTGCTCACGGGTGATGCCGGCTTGGGTCATGTCGGGGGTGGTGCGCCGGACTTGGCCAAGCGCAAAAAAACGCCGGAAGGTTTCCGGCGTTTGAAATGGGATTGCAAGGGGATTCGCGCAGCTCAGGGCGCGGGAATGATGGTCGGCTGCGCGCTGGGCGTCCTTTGGCCGGATTTGCGTTCCTCGCTCTCGCGCTTCTGCATATCTCTGTAAAGCCGCGAGGCGGTCTCCCTCATTTTTCGTTCGTCCTGCCTCTCGCCGGAGATTTGGGCCTCCAGTTGAAGCGCCAGCAGTTGCATGCCCTTGCCCATCAGATCGGATTCATCATACTGAAGAGTGTTGACCAGGTTCAGTCGCGCCTGCAGCACATGTGGAGGAACGCCGGGTGTGCTGGCGTCGCCGTCGCTTTGGGTGAAGCTCCGGATGGCGTCCAGCTTGGTTTCCATGTTGTACTGGTCGCCGGTCATGATGTCGCGGAACAACTCGTCGGCCTGCGGGTTGATGCCGGCGTATCTCGAGGCGGCCTCGGCAAGATTGTCCATGTCATCCTCATGAACCCGGCCGCTGCGAAACGCCTGCACCATGGCATCCAACGCGCGCACTTTGCCGACATCCTCATAGTAATCCAGAATGGTGCGATCGATCCGTCCGTCGTCATTGATGAACATGCCCTGGGCGGACTGGATGAATGTTTGGTCGTCGTACATGTCCAGCACCATGAATAGGTAGTTCCTAGATAAGCGATCGAAGTGGTTTCCGCCAACGGCCTCGACCGGGTCGAGCAACAAATCGTGCGCGGCGGCCAGCGCCTCGGTGCGGTAGGCGTCCTTGCCGAGCCAGCCCTGGATGGTCTTCGCGGCGTAGGCGATCTCGAACCCCCGACCGGTGGTAGCGAACAGCTCTGCAACAGTGGCTTCCGCATCGTCGCTGCCGATCTCCGCCAGCATGTCGATGAGGCCGATCCGCAGCGTCGGCGGCTGTGAAAAATTGAGCGTGGCCCGGAAACGGCTGTAACGTCGTTTGCTTTCCTCGTCGCTCTCGCCTTCGCGTTGCACCGCGAAATCTACATCCTCCATCTTGTTGAGGAACTCGCGAATGAGCGGCACGGCAGCATTGCCTTGGAGCGCTAGACTTTCGAACAGGTAGCTCAAGCGGCGTTGAACACTGCTCCGATTCTTGGAAACCAACTTAATCTCTATCAGTTCGTCGAGAATCTCCGGCACAGACATAAGTCCATTGGTGAGCGGTGCACCGCCGCCGTTGATCTCATCGCGGAGACTGTCGAGTCTCAACTGGGCGTTCTCCAACTTTATCTTCAGCGAGGCCACCTCTTTCCTGAGCACCTCTGCCTGGATGGTGTTTGCGGCAGGGCCATCTGTCGATGGCGCTTTCCCACAGCCGATAAACAAAACAGCCGAAACCGAAATCATCACGATTTCTACCCTTGGGAGCAATTTTGCCGATTTCATTGAATTCCTACTTTAGAGCAACAGTACCTCTCTTCAAACAATACATTCAGTAGGTGTGGACAGTTACACAAAACTCGCCGAACAGTGACATTTTTCGTGGTCAATACAACTGTTCCATGAACAAAAAACGCCGAATGATTTCTGGCGTTTTGAAAGCTGAACCTGAAAAATGACTATTAGGGAGCAGGAACTATAGTCGGCTGATTCCGTCGATCTTCTCCCCGATTGTTGCCACGACTACCGCGGTCCCCGCTTTCTCCCCTGCCAAACGTATTACGCCAAAAGTCAGTTCCCAAACTCTGCATTTCCTTACGCATATCAAATTCCTCTCCGCTTATTTTTGCCTCCATTTGACGGGTATACATTTCCACGACCTTGTCGGTGGCATCGTCGCCGGAAGCCTGCAGCCCCTGCATCAGATTAAGGCGTACCTGCAATGTGGTGTCATCTTCTGCGTCATCCATCTCGCGCAGCGCAGACCACTTGACTCGCATGTCGTACTCGTCGCTGGACATGATGTCCTTGAACATCTGGTTCGCCTGCGGATTGCTGCCGGTGTACTTGAGGCCGGCACGGGCCAAGCTGGACAAGTCGCCGCGGTCGGTCACCTGACCACCGTTGAAAGCCTGATAGATCGCGTCCATCGCCTGCTCCTTTCCCACATCATCGAGATAGTCCAGCACGGTGCCATCAATCTTCCCATCCTCGCGTACCAACAGCCCTTGTGCCGACTGTATGAACGTCTGGTCATTGTACATCTCCAGCACGCTGAAGAGATAGCGTTGCGAATTCCGGTCAAAATTGTTCGGATTGGGCACCTCGATTGGGTCGCTCAGCAGCTCATGGGCGGCCGCCACCGCCTCGTCGCGAAAGGCATCCGGGCCAATCATGCTGCGGATAGTCTTGGCGACATAAGCCACCTCAAAGCCACGCGCAGTTTTCGAGAGCACTTCGCCCAATGCCGCCTCGGCACTGCTGCCGTCGACCTCCTTCAGGACATCCATCAGCCCGATGCGTAACGAGGGCGGCTTTTCAAAATCAAGAGACGAGCCACGGGCGCGGCCGCGAAGCCGCTCTGCCCAGTCATTGCCGCGGCCACGGCCACGACCGCGACCCTCTTCTTCCTCATCCGAACGCTGCACCGTGAACTCGACATCCTCCATCTTGTTCAGGAAGGCGCGAACGTGCGGCACGGCGGCATCTCCCTGCTGAATCAGGCTCTCGAACAGGAACTGCACACGGCGCTCGGCCGCCCGGCGATTCTTGGAGGTCAATTTTACGTTCATCAACTCGTCGATAATTTCCTCCGCAGACAGCCCTCCGTCCACAGCCGATGCACCGGCGCCATTAAGCTGGGCCCTCAAACTGTCGATGCGCGACCGTGCATCCGCCAGTTTCTTCTTCAACGAAGCGATCTCCTTTTGAAGCGCCTCGGCGCTGGCTGAGCTCCCGGAGGGTGCCCCGGTTTCGGGGGCCTGGCCGCAACCAACGGTCAAGATCATGGCCGCCGTAAGCGCTCCGCTAGCTGCCTTGGTAAGAAACGGGAATTTTTTCATAGTTTTCTTTGTTTCAAAATCTGTCGATCAAACAACATACATACGCCTTCGCGCTTGGCCGAGTTACACAAAACAAGGCGGATGGTGTCACTTTATCTCGGAAATGTAATCCGTTCTTCCAGCGAAAATTATCCAAAATCGAGCCGAAAGCTTTTGTGCGCTTAGCCAAGCGACTACACTACGCGGCTACCGGGCATGGAGGAAACACAGTTGAAGCGAACACCCCTTTTTGAGATCCACACCGCGCTTGGCGCGCGGATGGTCGAGTTTGGCGGCTGGGAGATGCCGGTGCTCTACTCCGGCATCTCGCAGGAACACCTCGCCGTCCGCCAAGCCGCCGGCCTGTTCGACATCTCGCACATGGGCGAATTCCTATTCGACGGCCCGGACTCACTCAAGTTCCTGAACCAACTCTTAACCAACAACCTCGCCAAGCTCGAGTCCGGTCAGGGCCAATACACGCTGCTCTGTCAGGACAACGGCGGCGTGATCGACGACCTGTACGCCTACCGGCTCGGCGACACTCGCTATTTGCTTGTCGTCAACGCCTCGCGGCTCGAGATCGACTGGATGTGGATCAAGGCCCAGCGCAACTCCCGGCACAAGTCTCTGCAGCTCGAGATGACCAACCTCTCCGGAAACCTCGCGGCCATGGCGCTGCAGGGGCCAAACGCGGCCGGGATCATCGCCGGCGTTTTTCCCGCTGCCGCCGAATTGCTGAAAAACCAAATCACCAAACTCGAGTTCGGCAGCGCAACAGTCTGGGTGTCACGCACCGGCTACACCGGCGAGGATGGCTTCGAACTGGTCGTACCCAACGGGCATGCGCCAGCGTTGTGGGAGCAACTCATGTCGCTTGGCCAAGCGCTTGACCTACTGCCGGCCGGCCTGGGCGCGCGCGACACTCTCCGCACCGAGGCCGGCTACTCCCTCTACGGCCACGAGCTGACGTCCGACACCACGCCAATCGAGGCCGCGCTTGGCTGGGCCGTCGCCCTAGACAAGCCAAGCTTCAACGGCCAGGAAATGCTAGCGGCGCAAAAACAGGACGGTGTCTCCCGCCGCTGCATTGCATTCAAAATGACCGGCAAAAGCGCGCCACCGCGTCAGCCATACAAGATTTTTTCCGCCGACGGAAACGGCCGCGAAATCGGCGAAGTGACCAGCGGAACACAAAGCCCTTCGCTGGGCTGCGGCATCGGCCTGGGCTACGTCGAGAGCGACCACGCCAAGTCCGGCACCGGCATCGAGATTGAGATTCGCAATCGCCGCTTCCCCGCGCAAGTGGTCAAGCGGCCGGTTTTTCAAAAATCGAGTTGACCACCGAGCCTCGAATTCGGTAGAAAAACGCAGCGATGGCAGACATACCGACCGACCTGAAGTACGCCACCTCCCACGAGTGGGTGAGCGTGGAAGGCGACACCGCCACAATCGGAATCTCCGACCACGCCCAGGAAGAACTGACCGAACTGGTGTTTATCGAGTTGCCCGACCTCGGCTGCGAACTGACCGCGGGGGATCCCTGCGCCGTAGTCGAGTCGGTCAAGACCGCCAGCGACATCTACGCGCCGCTGAGCGGCAAGATTATCGACACCAACGACGCCCTCGACACCGAGCCGGGCACCGTCAACGACGATCCCTACGGCGACGGCTGGTTCTTCAAGATCCGCCTGGCCAACCCCCAAGAGTTGGACGACCTGCTCTCCCCAGACGACTACGCCGAGCAGGTCAACATCTGACTTTTCGCCCAGAAAATTGGCCGAAAAACGGGAGTTAATACTAAAAATCTCTGCGACAGACATTTTTCGTTTCAATGAAAACAGGCTGAACATAGTGCGTTTCGCTTAAAAAACGCCATCTCACAAAATGCGGCACTATAAAATAGTACGTGTGCGTGGTATTTTTTGTTGCCTTGTTTTCGTACTTTCGGCAGGCTTTTTCTTAAGCGGGTTTAGGGTTTTCCTCAATTATTATCATGAATTATTTCTCAATAGCTTCTTTGGCTTTGGTGGCGGCGCTTGGCCAAGGGCTTAGCCAGGCGGCCGGGGTGGATGCTGCACCGGCGGATGCCTGGCCAATGTACCGAGGCACGGCCTCTCTCACCGGCGTCTCGAAGAGCAAGCTCGGGACCTCGCTCAAGCTGCTTTGGACGTTCAAGGCCAAAGAGGGCATCCACAGCACGGCGGCCATCGCGGACAGCAAGGTGTACGTGGGCTGCGACGACGGCCATCTGTACGCGCTGGATTTTAAGACTGGCAAAAAACTGTGGGCGTTTAAGACGGACGACATCGTCGAGTCTTCGCCGCTGGTGCACAACGGCCGCGTTTACTTCGGCTCGTCAGACGGGTTCGTGTACGCGCTCACAGCCAAGGACGGGAAACTGCTTTGGAAGTTCGAGACCGAGGACCGCGTGCTCGGTGCGCCGAACCTGTTCCAGCCAAGCGGCGACGGAACCAAGCCGGCGCTGATCGTCGGCAGCTACGACTTTCGGCTCTACTCGCTCGACCTCGATTCCGGCAAGAGCAACTGGCATTACGAGACGTCCAACTACATCAACGGCTCGCCGGCGGTGTCCTCCGGCCGGACGGCGTTCGGCGGGTGCGATGCTGTGCTGCACGTCATCCAGTTGGCTAAGGGCAAAAAGGAAAAACAGATCGACGCCGAGGCGTACATCATCGGCTCGGCGGCGGTGGTCGATGACATGGCGTACATTGGCCATTACGAGAATGAGTTTCTCTGCATCGACATCAACGCCGGCAAGATCGCCTGGAAATACAAGGACCGCTCCTTCGCCTACGTTTCGTCGCCGGCAGTGACGGCGGATCGCGTGGTGGTCGGCTGCCGTGACAAGAGGCTGCATTGCCTTGACCGCAAGAGCGGCAAACGGCTGTGGGCGTTCCGGACTCGGGGCAGCGTCGACAGTTCGCCGGTGGTCGCCGACGGGAAGGTGGTCGTCGGATCGGACGACGGCAGCCTGTACATCGTCTCGCTGGCGAATGGGAAAAAACTTTGGTCGTACGATGTTGGAGAACCGATCATCGCCGCGCCGGCCTTGGCCAACGGAACGATCATCATCGGCGCAGAGGACGGCCGCGTCCATGCATTCGGCCCGGCCAAGTGAAAAATAGGGAGCAAACCATGAGCGACACCGCAACCACCGAAACACCCAAGACAGCGCCGCCGCTGGAAAAGCAAACCGCGGTCGGTAACTACTTTGTCTCGAACTACCCTCCGTTCTCATTCTGGAAACCGGAGGAGCTACCGAACTACCACGCCGCGCTTGGCCAAGCGCCCAAGCCGGACACGCCACTTGGCATCTACGTGCATATCCCGTTCTGCCGCAAACGCTGCCACTTCTGCTATTTCCGCGTGTACACGGATAAGAACTCACAGGAAATCCGCAACTACATCGACGCCGTGCTCGACGAAATGCGGCTCTACGCGAAAGAGGCATTCATCGGTGGCCGCAAGCCCAGCTTCGTGTATTTCGGCGGCGGCACACCATCGTATCTTTCCGAGGATCAACTGCGACACTTGACCGACGGCATGAAGGAATTGCTGCCGTGGGACGAGGTCGATGAGATCACCTTCGAGTGCGAGCCGGGGACGCTGCGAGAGAAGAAACTCGAGGTGCTGCGCGAGATCGGCGTCACGCGGCTGAGCCTCGGCGTGGAGAATTTCGACGACCACATCCTAGAGGTGAACGGCCGCGCCCACCGAGGCGCGGAGATCGTGCGATCGTATGAGTTCGCGCAGGGGCTGGGTTTCCCGCAGATCAACATCGACCTCATCGCCGGCATGGTCGATGAGACCGAGGCAAACTGGAAGGACTGCATCAAGCGTACGCGCGAAATGGCGCCGGACAGCGTCACGATTTACCAGATGGAGGTGCCGTACAACACCGGCATTTACAAGCAGATGAAAGCCGACGGCAAACTCACCGCACCGGTCGCCGACTGGGAAACCAAGCGCCGCTGGGTGAGCGAGGCGTTCGACGAATTGGAGCAGGACGGCTACATCGTCGGCAGCGCCTACACCGCGGTGAAGGACAAGTCGAAGACGAGCTTTCTTTATCGCGACAAGCTTTGGGCTGGTGCCGACCTACTCTCACTGGGCGTCGCGTCGTTCGGCCACATCGGCGGGACGCACTACCAAAACCAGCACGACTTCGCGCCGTACGTCGAGAGCCTTCAAAACGGCGAGTTGCCGGTGCATCGGGCGCTGACTCCAACCGACGACGAGCGGCTGATCCGCGAGTTCGTTTTGCAAATGAAACTCGGCCACCTGAAGTTTTCCTACTTCGCCGACAAGTTCGGCGTGAACCCGATCGAGCGTTTCGCCAAGCCGCTGCGAACTCTGCAGGACTGGGGCTTCGCAACCCTCGACGGCGACGAGTGGCTGCTGAACCGCGAAGGTCTGCTGCAGGTCGACCGCCTGTTGCACGAGTTCTTTTTGGACGAACACCGAAACGCCCGCTACGCATAACACCTTGAGCCACACTGAAACCAGCGGCGCCGAGGCCGGCACCGTGTTGACCCATCCACTCGATGAGTTTTACCGCTTGGCCAAGCGCCCGCTGCCGGGCATCGAACCGGTCGACGGCGCCGCGCTGCCGGAGCCGTACCGCTCGCTGTTGGTGCACGAGCGCGACATGACCTCCACGCTTGGCCAGTTCCACGGCGACGACATCGGCATCAAGATGCTGCACCGGCACAACGGCGGCGACGCATACTATCGTGAGGTGCTGCTCCTGGCCAAGCGCAGCCAGCGGCAGGTCGAGTACGGGGCCATCAAGATCCACCTTGGCCAATTCCCGGGACCGGCGAGGGACGCCATCACCGAGGCCGCCGCGCCGCTTGGCCAACTGCTGCACGATTACAGCATCGGCCACTTGAGCCGCCCCTCCGGTTTCTTGCGGGTCGAGTGCGACGACTACATCGGCGGACTGTTCGGCCTCGATGAGCAGCCCGTGTTGTTCGGCCGGCGCAACACTCTTTACGACGCCACCGCCCAGCATCCCCTGGCCGAGATCGTGGAAATTCTGCCACCGGCATGAGCGACAACGGACAGTACGACGTCCTCCTAATCGGGGCTGGGCCGTCCGGCTCTAGCGCCGCCGCGCTGCTGGCCGAGTACGGGTACAACGTGCTGCTCATCGAGCGCGAAAAATTCCCGCGCTACCACATTGGCGAGTCGC
>JABGZB010000396.1 GCA_018674955.1 Verrucomicrobiota bacterium
GTTCATGCCGTTTTGGCGGATCCGGATCACGGGCCGAACTCTGCCTTGTATCGTGCGATGGGTTATATCACGGACAACGAACGCGCCAGCGGGTTAACCCGCAAAGGCGATGCGTCTGATGACCCATCCAACGCGTAACGCAACAAGTCGGTAAAAAGAAAGCCGATGCATTGGTGGTCCCGGTCTCCCGGGGCCACCTTTTTTCACCTGCGGTTCAGCCTCAATCCGCGGCTTTTGAGGATGGCCTGGCAGTTGGGCTAGAGTGTTTCGAGATAGGCCATCAAGTCGCGAAGCTCATGCTTCGTGAGAATGGCGCCCACGGGAGGCATGACCGAGGTTCTAGATTCGGTGATGTTCTTGATCAAGCTGACGGGGATCTCCCTTATTTTGCCTTGAGACGGAATCAAGGTCAGCGTTTTTTTGGTTCGATTTCCGATGCTTCCAGCAAGGACTTCACCGTTGCTCAACTCGACGACTGTCACACCGAATCCTTCCGCGATATCCGAATTGGGAGCGATGAGGGAGCGGAGAAGATAATCCTTGTTAACTCGTTTTCCTATTCCGCCCAACTCCGGCCCTACCTGCTTGCCTTTACCGCCGGCGTTGTGGCACCGGACACATTGCGCGGCTACATGGTTTTCGTAAACCAGCTTCCCTTTGGCAGGTTGACCACCGACCAATGTTGATCGATAGGAGGCAGCGAAATCCTTAGCGGACTGCCTTGATTCGTATTGGGCAACAAGGCGTTTCAGTCTTGGGGTTTGTCTCACCTCGGCTGAAGTAACCACATCAAGCTCGAGTGCTTTGGAAAGCTCTCCCCCCAGAAGTGAGGCAAGGGCATCACTCAGGATTTCATCCCCCCTGGCGCTTGTCGCGGTCCCCAACTGGGTCAGGAATGTTTGTTGGGCTGGATGGCTCAATGTTCTCCAGCTGGTTTCCAGTCGCGCAGCGAAATTTTTTGGTTCGATTTCTGAAAGTTTACCCACCGCAGCGACCTGGATTTCCGGATGCTTGCTCTTTAAAAGTGCGGCCAGTTGATTGGACGCGCCCTGTGTTTTATTCGCCTGAACAGATTGAATGGCCTGAACTCGCGCACTCAAATCCTGTGACTCAGACATGGCGATCACGAGCAACGATTTGGCTCCGAGTTTGATCTGAAGTTTCTCACACAACCGGATGAGTTCGGCGAGCAATTCGGAATCGGACGCCTCGAAAAGGTCCTGGAGGTTTGCGGAGATCAGTTTTTTCGCCAAGGAATCATCGCGCCTGGAAAGCTCACGCACCCGGCCCTCAACCCGGTCCACGAAGGGTCGGCGATTCCAGTCGCCCAGGCAAAGCACCGCCTCGGCTCGCATAGCACTTGGTTTGGATTGATCCAAGGCATAAGCAAGGAGGCGCTCGGCGTTTACAGCTTGGCCAACCCGGAGGTTCGCGCTGAGCAGGCGCCGGGTTATGGCCTGGGACTGGCTTGTGTTTAAAGGCAATAAATCTGCCACGACAGGGAGAACCTCCGGGATCGACTCGTCATCGTGAACCGCGCTGATGGCCTCCCGCAACACCCACTCACTGGAGTCTGCCAAAAAAGATTTTACTCCCGGATGCTTCAAGCGGCGCAGGGCGGCGACGGTCGCAACCCGCACGGCAGCCGACTCATGTTTGTTTTGTGCGCTCAGCTGAACCGGGCGGGCACTCCCGGCCAGCCCCATGATGGCGGCGTGGCGAAGGTAAGCGTCCCTGTCGTCATTGCGTTCGAGCAACGCAATCAACCCGGGGACGGTTGAGGAGCCCCCCGCCTGGCCAAGCGCCATTGCCGCATGAAATTGAACCCGGGCATTTTCGTCATGAAGAAGATCCTCCAATTTTGCGGCACAGGATTTAACTTTTCTTATTCCCGCCAGCTTGGCTGCCTGCGCTCGAATCTCGAAATCAGAATCCGTAAACGGAAGTCGCCTGGCCAGGCGTTTATCGCGCTGTGAATTATCTTCCAGTTGGCCAAGCCCCCATAACGCATGAACCCGGGCGAGCCGCTTGGCATTCGGGTTTGCTGCCACCTTCAAAAGTTCCGCAAACTTGTCGCGCCTGGCCAATTCGAATTGTGCCTCAAGCCGAATCCGCTGGTCTTCGTGGGCCAGCAGATCGACCAGGAATACATCAGGATGACCGCCGTAATTACTGCGAAGCAACTCGGCAACCTGTTTCCGCTTTTCCGATCTGCGAATCGCGGGGTCGTCAACCGCCCAGATGCTGCCAAGTTCGTTGGGTTGCCACTTTCCATCCCAGTTGGCCACATACATGGAGCCGTCCGGGCCAAAATTGATGGCGCTGGCCATCATCCCAAAAAGAAAGATGTGCTCGTCCACCATCTTGAAGTAGGCGCCTTGTGGCTCGGTCTTGAATGCCGTCACTTTCTGGACCGGAAATTCGCAAAGAAAAAAGGAGCCCTTGTAGCGATCATTCAAAGCTGTGCCGGGATTGTACTTGAAACCTCCCGGCCCGACGGAGAATTTGCTCATGGGGGGTGTGATATACGCGGCCTGCCCCTTCCAGTGCGGGAGCCAAAGTTTTTCATCGATCCAAGGGCAGTACTCCGGGGTTTTGGTTTGCCTGGGCCAGCCCCCTTTCTTGAACTGCCAGTTTAGTCGCCACCCGGAATCGCTGCCTTCCGTGATGTAGACGAACCTCTCCCGCTCGTCCCGGATGTCTCCATCGTTGTCCACCGAGAACAGGTTTCCAAATTCGTCAAAAGCCAGTTCCTGGACATTGCGCAGCCCGCTCGCAAACACCTCCAGGTTGCTGCCATCCCAATTACACCGCAACACTCCGCCCGTATTGGGGTGGTGAAGAAGTTTGCCCTCGCGGGTGCGTACGGAAAAACCATTGTCGCCGACAGAGAAATACAGCTTGCCGTCCGGCCCGATAGTGAGTCCGTGCAGGTCGTGTCCATCAAAGGCGGCGTGAACCCCGAATCCATGAATGAATACCTCCTGCTTGTCCGCATACCCGTCGTGGTCCCTGTCATTCAACTTCCATACATCCGGATAAATGGTCGCAAACACATCGCCACGATAAGGGAGCACACCGGCCATGACACCGTTGACCTCCTGATTAAACCCCTCGGCAAACACCTTGGCGACATCCGCCTTACCGTCGTCGTCCGTGTCCTGAAGCAAATGGATCCGCTCCTTGACAGCCATCAAGTCCCGCCAGTCGTGGGAACCGTCCTGATTCCGGTCCTTAAGCCAGGATTTGTTTTGTTCGCTGAGTTCCGGGGCCATTTTGCTTCGGAACATTTTTCGCAACTGGGGAATATTTTGATTCGAAAGATCATCAATCACCCATTCCTTGTGGGCCCGGATATCTATATCCACGGTCCCTCTGCGAGCCGTCTCAACAACAAACAGCCGCCCCTGATAGTCGAAGCTAAGCGCGACTGGATTCAATAACATCGGTTGCTTGGCCCATTCGGTCAGTTTGAGCGATTTGTCATGCAACTCAAATGGTATTTGAACCCGAGGATTTTGCGCCTGTACTTGGCCAGGCCCGAAGGCCGCACACGCAGCCAATCCCACAATAAAAAAACGAAAAAGCATTTTTGGGTTTGTTTTCTCGAGCCGACTCAAAAGAAGAGTCAACGGCAACTCCTCTTAAAAGTGATGTCTCTACACGGGCCAGCGGCAGTTCGTGGAGAACGGACTCTCTTCCGGTTTGGATTTCCATTCAACCTTTCTTTCATAATTGCGGACATCCCCCGTTTTTATTCAGCTTGGTCTAGCGCTTGACTTGACGGCGTAAGTGGCAAAGGAGAGGATGCCGCCCACCAATTGGCTTATGACGACTCCTCAAGTAACACCCATTCGGCGTAGAGAATTCATCAAAACTACTGTTGCAGCCACCGGCGCGGTTGCGTTTCCGATGGTGGTGCCACGCCGTGTGTTCGGCGCAAACGAACGGCTTAACATTGCGGCGATCGGTTCCGGCGGCAAGGGACAGGTCGACATCGACGGCTGCGAAAGCCAGAACATCGTGGCGCTTTGCGACGTCGACCCCGGCCGCGCCGCGCACATGTTCAATCGCCACGCGAAGGCTGCCAAGTACGCTGACTTCCGGCAAATGCTCGAGAAGGAGGCCAAGAACATCGACGCCGTGACTGTTTCGACGCCGGACCACACCCACGCCACGGCGGCGGCGATGGCCATGCGACTTGGCAAACATGTCTATTGCCAAAAGCCACTGACGCACTCCGTCCTCGAGGCGCGCGTGCTGACCGATCTCGCCCGCAAACACAAGGTGGCCACGCAGATGGGCAACCAAGGGCACTCGAATCCGGACACTCGGCGTTACGTGGAGTTGATCCAAGCCGGTGTCTTGGGCGACGTGAAAGAAGTCCACATCTGGACCGATCGGCCGGTTTGGCCGCAGGGCATCGGACGGCCAAGCGGCTCGCCACCGGTTCCTAAAAACGTCAACTGGGATCTGTGGCTTGGCCCGGCGCCTAAGCGCCCGTACCACCCGGCATATCATCCGTTCAAGTGGCGCGGCTTTTGGGACTTCGGCACCGGGGCAGTCGGCGACATGGGTTGCCACAACTCCGACCTGGCCTATTGGGCGCTCAACCTGCGCGACCCCGAGACGCTCGAGGCCGTGTCATCCGAGATCAACGACGAGACTGCACCGAGTTGGTCTATCATCACGTCTCATTTCCCACAACTCGGCAAACGCAAAGCGGTGAAGGTCATTTGGTACGATGGCGGCAAAAAACCGAATGCCGCCTTGGCCAAGCAGAAGGAACTGCCAGGCAACGGCTCAATTCTCATCGGCAGCAAGGACACGCTGTACATCCCGATGTACTGGGGCAAGGGCACGTTCCTCTCCGGCGCAACGGTGGCGGACCACAAAGACGTGCCGGAGATGATCGAAAAACCGGCCGACTTCAACCGGCACCATTACCTCGAGTGGATCGACGCCTGCAAGGGCGGCAAACCGGCCTGGTCCAATTTCGACTACGCCGGGCCGATGACCGAGGCGATGCTGCTTGGCCTGGTGGCACTGCGCTCCGGCAAAAAAATCGAGTGGGACGCCAAGAATATGCGCGTTAAAAATGTGCCCGAGGCCAACCGCTTCATCCACAGCGAATACCGCAAGGGCTGGGTGCTGTAAGCGATGAAGCCACGAAGCCTGGCTCTTGCACTTGGGACCGCCCTTTGGGGAGTGGCCTTGACGGGCTTGGCCGGCCCTCCGGCCGGTGACAAGCTCAATGTGCTGTTTCTCATGGCGGACGACCTGCGGCCGGAGTTGGGCTGCTACGGCGCCGGGCACGTGATCAGCCCGAACATCGATCGCCTGGCCAAGCGCGGCCGGATGTTCGAGCATGCCTATTGCCAGCAGGCGTTGTGCAACCCGTCGCGCGCCTCGATGCTGACCGGACTGCGGCCCGACTCGCTCGGCATTTGGAACCTGCCGACACACCTCCGTCAGCGCCGCCCGGACATCGTCACGCTGCCGCAACATTTCAGGAACAACGGCTACTTCACCGAGTGTGTTGGCAAAATTTTCCACAACTGGCGGCAGGACATTCATGGCGACCCGCAGTCGTGGAGTGTGCCGCAATTCATGCACTACGCGCGTCACGACGATGACAAACCGAGGGTCGAAGGGAAGCCGCCGGGGAACGAAATCAAACTGCCGCGCAGCACCATCCGCGATGTGCCGGACGAGGCCTATTTCGACGGCCGGATTGCGACCCGGGCCATCGAGTCGCTTCGGGGGCTAAAAAAAAACAGGAAGCCGTTTTTTTTGGCCGTCGGTTTTTGGAAACCGCATCTGCCGTTCAACGCCCCAAAGCGCTACTGGAACCTCTACGACCCGGCCAAGGTGAAGCTGCCGGAATCATTGGCCAAGCCGGCAAACGGTCCTGACATCGCCCTCCACGACAGCCGTGAGTTGTTGCGCGCTTTCGGCGGGCGCAAACCATCGCCGAGGGATATTCGCGAACTGCGCCGTGGCTACTATGCCGCCACGACCTACATGGACGCGCAAGTCGGCCGCGTCCTTGACGAACTGGATCAGCTTGGTTTGCGGGACAGCACCATCGTCGTGTTTACCGGCGACCACGGCTTTCATCTGGGCGAGCACAGCCTGTGGTGCAAAACCTCCAACTACGAGTGGGACGCCGCCGTTCCCTTGATCATTACCCCGCCGCATCTGGGCAAGCGTGGCGAAGCGTCGCCCTCGCCGGTGGAACTGCTCGACCTGTACCCGACCCTGGCCGAATTATGCGGCTTGGCCAAGCCAACGCACTTGGAAGGTGCCAGCCTCGTGCCCGCCCTGAAGGATCCCCTAGGCGAGGTCAAGCCGTTTGCCATCACGCAGCACCCGCGTCCGGCTTATTACACCGGGAAGGAACCGGAGGTAATGGGATACTCGCTGCGAACCCGGCATCACCGATACACCGAGTGGCGCAACTGGCGAACCGGCGAAGTCGTGGCACGCGAGCTGTACGACCACCAAAACGACCCCGGTGAAAATAAAAACGTCGCCGCAGAGTCGGCAAGGTGGGTTCAGGTTCTCTCCCGCAAACTTGCGAAGATACATCCGGTCAAGCGCCACCCGGCAGACGACTGAGCACCCAGCTTCCGCTCTTCGCTTGGCCAAGGGCCGAAACTCCCCTAGTTTGTGGCCGTGGCCCTGCCGCCGGATTATCATATGCACACGCCCCTCTGCCACCACGCGGAGGGGGAACCAACCGAATACGCCGCCCAAGCGGCACGCATTGGCCTAACCGAGATTGGGTTCACCGAGCACGCGCCGATGCCGGGCGACGATTTTGACAATTGGCGAATGCTTGAGCGCGACTTAAATCTGTACATCGAAAAAATCGACCAAGCGGCCACTGAAAACCCCGCTGTCACCGTCCGAAAGAGCCTCGAAATCGACTTTGTGCCCTGCTACGAGGATTGGATTCGCGACTTGGCCAATCGCCAAACATGGGATTATTTAATCGGTTCGGTGCATTATATTGGAGATAAATGGAGTTTTGATCATCCGGACCACCGCGAATCGTGGGAGGGACGGGATATCGATGCCGCTTGGGCGGAGTATTTTGAGTTGCTCCGGCAATCGGCTGCGCTGGGGGTGTTCGACATCATTGGTCACTGCGATTTGATCAAGGTTTTCGGCGATCAGCCAAGCGGCGATTGCTCCGCGATCTGGCGGCCCTTCCTCGACGAAGTGAAGCGGCAGGACATCGCAATCGAGATCAACACGAACGGCGTGAACAAGCCGTGTGGCGAAATGTACCCTTCACCCGCGCTGTTGGAGATGGCGGCCGGGATCGGCGTGGGGCTGACATTCGGCTCAGACGCTCACAAGCCGGGCCGTGTCGGGGAGCAGTTCGACCAAGCGGTCGCCCTGGCCAAGCGCTCCGGCTTCACGCATTACCGCCGATTTGCCGGCGGCAAATACGAGTCGATCCCGTTTTGAATTGAAAAACGCCCCGATCTGTTCCCAAATGTCGGCCATGAGTAGTGTCTTTGAAGGGCCGGTTTTTGTGGTGCGGGATAATATCGACACCGACCAGATTATACCGGCCCAATACCTGAACCTTGTCCCGACGATCCCGGAGGAATACGAAAAACTCGGCAGCTACGCGATGATCGGCCTGCCGGACTCGCTTTACCCCACGCGCTACGTGGCGGAGGGGAAACCGAAATCAGCTTACCCGATCATCGTCGCCGGACGGAATTACGGCTGCGGAAGTTCCCGCGAGCATGCGCCGATCGCGCTTGGCTCCGCCGGGTGCAAGCTGGTTTTGGCCGAGAGCTTTGCGCGTATTTTTTTCCGCAACTGCGTGGCCACCGGCGAGTTGTATCCGTGCGACATAACGGACCGGCTTTGCGATGTGCTTAACACCGGCGACGAGGTGAAGGTCGATCTGGATGCGGGAACCGTCACAGTCACGGCCAGCGGCGCGGAGCATTCGATCAAGCCGCTGGGCGAGGTTCGCCCGGTGATCGATGCCGGTGGATTGTTCAATTTCGCCCGCGAAAGCGGCATGATCGCCAAGTGATCGTTGCGCTTGGCCAAGCGGGCCACTGATGACTGACAATAACAAAACGCGCATCGTCGTCGGCTTGAGCGGCGGGGTGGACTCCTCCGCGGCCGCCTCGTTGCTGGTCGAGCAGGGGTACGACGTCGTCGGCATTACGCTGAAGGTCTGGCCGCAGGATTGCGTGGCCCGCGCCGAGGACAAGTGCTGTGGCCCACAGGCGGTGATGGATGCCCGCTCGGTCGCCGACAAACTCGACATCCCGTATTATCTCGTCGATGAATCGAAGGAGTTTCAGCGGGACGTGATCGATTATTTCGCGGCGGAGTACAAGGCGGGGCGGACGCCGAACCCGTGCGTGATGTGCAACGAGAAGCTGAAGTTCGGCAACCTCATCGACCGCGCCCGGAAGCTTGGCGCGGAATACGTGGCGACCGGGCATTACGCTCGGCTCGAGCATCGCGACGGCCGCACAGTGTTGCTTCGTGGCAGGGATGCGCGGAAAGACCAGACGTACTTTCTGTTCTCGCTTGGCCAGGAGCAGTTGGCGCACATGATGTTTCCGCTTGGTGAACTGCAGAAAAGCGAGACGCGCGAGGTTGCCCGGTGCGTGAATCTCAAGACGGCGGAGAAGCAGGAGAGCCAGGAGATTTGTTTTGTGCCGGACAAGGATTACAAGAAATTCCTTACGACGGCGGGGTTGGTGGAGGAACACCGGGGGGAGATTGTTGACACACGCGGCCAAGTGCTGGGGCATCACGACGGGATCGAGTTTTACACGATCGGCCAGCGGAAGGGCCTGGGGATCTCGTCGCCAACGCCGATGTACGTGATCGAACTGGACCCGGAAAACAACCGGGTGGTGGTCGGCGGGGAGGAGTTGCTGCTGCGGGACGAGTTTCGGATTGACCGATGTAACTGGATCGCATTCGATCATCTGACCAAGCCGATCGAGGCTTCGGCGGCGATCCGGTACAATCATCCCGGCACCGAGACGACGGTCATTCCCGGCGAAAATGGTCAAGCAACGGTAAAACTGCGAGAGCCGCAGCGGGCGGTGACGCCGGGTCAGGCGTGCGTGTTTTATCAAGACGACCTCGTGGTGGGCGGTGGGTGGATCATGCGGAATTGACATTTTTTTCCTGCTTAACCAACCGGAATGCCACCGGATTGAGGCTCTCACAAAAGGGTTGCCCGGCAGGGGTGTTTGTGGCTTCATTTCCCGCCCTGACGCACGGGTAATGCGACTCGACGGTCAACGCACCACAGCCCCGGCCGGGGTTGCGCCAGTTCAGCACCTGCGAAAATGAGCTTGGTTCGAGTCCATGTACACTACTCGGGACGGGTGCAGGGGGTGGGTTTCCGATACACAGTGAGGGCCTTGGTTCCCGGGTACGATGTACTCGGCACCATCCGGAATTTACCTGATGGCCGAGTGGAACTGGTGGCCGAGGGCGAGCGCGACGAGCTGGAGGAATTCCTGCAAGCGGTTCGAGATTCGGGTCTACGGCGTAACATTCGGGACGAGGACATCGTCTGGGAGGAAGCGCAGGATAAATTTAGAGGGTTTGAGATTGCCGGATGACACCCGGTTGTTTGAATGAAGTATGCTTTAATAGCGGACATCCACGCCAACCTTGAGGGACTCGAGGTGGTGTTGGAGGATGCAAAGAAAAACAACTGCACACATTACGTGTGCCTGGGCGATGTGGTTGGCTACAACCCTAACCCCAAGGAGTGCATGAAGATCGTGCGCGACATGGGGATGCCGTGCATCATGGGCAACCATGACGAGTATTGCGCCGGCGACACCGACTTGACCGGGTTCAATCCGCACGCCGGCCACGCCATCATGTGGACACGCGACCAGTTGAGCGACGAGGAGCGCGACTGGCTCCGGCGGTTAAAGTACCTACGAATGATCGCCAACTTCACCATCGTGCACTCCACGCTGGACGCGCCCAAGCGCTGGGGCTACGTCATGAAAAGGCTCGATGCGGCGGCCAGCTTCACCTACCAAAACACCGGCGTTTGCTTTTTCGGCCATACCCATGTGCCGCTGGCATTTGTGCGCGAGCAGAACTCCGTCACCGGCGGCAAGTACGACAAGCTGACGGTCGAGAAGGGCAAGAAATATTTCATCAACGTCGGCAGCGTTGGCCAGCCGAGGGACGGTGATCCGCGAGCCGGTTACGCGATCTACGATCTTGAGGCAGGGACGATTGAACTGCGCCGGCTGGAGTATGATTTCGAGAAAACCCAAGCCAAGATATTGGACGCTGGACTGCCCGAGCGCCTAGCCAACCGGCTGGCCTTGGGCAAATAATCCGTTGCCGCCCATTGGGGGCACTAAACTCGCGACCGGAATCGCGGTATGCACAAATTAAGGCAAATCTTCGCCTTCGTGGCGCCCTACGTGAAACCGTACTGGGGCCGCATCGTTGCTGGCGTCTTCTTCGGGATTCTCTTCGGGGCATCGAACGGGCTGGTGCTTTGGGCGACCAAGACCATACTCGACCGCTTGGTACCGCCGGATGCTGCGACGGCATCCGCGAGCGCTCCCGCCGAGGCAGATGGCAACTGGTTTACCGAGGGAGCCTCCTCCGTTCAATCCAGCATCCTCGAGACGCTCGACCCTTGGCTTCCGCAGATGGGCGATCCGCTGACGCTCCTGCAGATCATCGGCGGGCTGCTGGTTTTCCCAATGCTGGTCGCCTTTCGTGGCATCTCGAAATATCTCGCGGCGTACTGCCTGGCTTGGGCCAGTGAACGGGTGATTAACGACCTGCGAGTTACGGTCTTCCGGAACCTGAGCCGCTTGTCGATTCCCTTCTTCAACCGCTCCACCACCGGCGACCTCATCACACGCATCAACGGCGACGCGCAGTTGCTGCAAACCTGCCTAGCCTCCGGGGTGAGCAGCCTCGTGTCGGAGCCGGTGGCGATCATCAGTATTTTCACCGGCCTGTGCCTGATTGACTGGCCGCTGACCCTCGGCATGCTAATGCTGTTTCCCGTCTGCATCATCCCCATCATTTACTTCGGGAAAAAAGCCCGCGAGGCAACTGGCAAACGGGTCGCCGCCAACATCGATCAGTCGAGCCTCGCGGTGGAGATGTTTTCCGGCATGCGCGTCATCAAGGCGTTCGGGCTGGAGAACGCCCGCGTGAACCGCTTCCAGGAGTTGTCCCAGCAGCTAATCCGGCAGACGATGAAGACCGTGCGCTCGCGAGAAATCGTCGGCCCGCTGGTGGAGACGGTGTCGATGATCGGTATCGGCACGTTGATCCTGTACGTCGTCCACACGGCGCGCAGCATGCCGGACTTAGTCGTGTTCTTCACCGGTGTGATCATGTTTTACACACCGATCCGGAAGCTGGCCCGCCTACACGTGAGCATCGAGGAAGCCAGCATCGGTGCCGAACGCCTAGAAGATGTCCTCGCCGAAAAGCCGGACATCCTCGAGCGCCCCGAGGCCAAGCCAGTGACCGGATTCGAGCAAGGCATCCAGTTCGACAATATCTCGTTCGCGTACGAGGAGGAGCCGGTACTGACCGGGCTCGATCTCTCCATCCCCAAGGGAACCAAGCTGGGCATCGTCGGCGAGAGCGGCTCTGGCAAAAGCACGCTGATTAATTTACTGTTCCGGTTTCACGACCCCGACGCGGGCACCGTGAAGCTGGACGGGCACGATCTGCGCGGCTTGAGCATCAAGGAGTTTCGCGAGCAGATGGCGCTCGTCAGCCAGGAGGTGGTGTTGTTCGACTTGACGGTGGCGGAGAACATTGCGCTTGGCCGAGCGGACTGCACCCGAAAGCAGGTCGAGGCGGCGGCACAGCACGCACACGCGCACGAGTTCATCACCGCGTTGCCGGAGGGGTACGACACCCGCATCGGCGAGCGAGGTGTCACACTCTCCGGTGGGCAGCGCCAGCGCCTGGCCATCGCGCGGGCCTTCGTCCGCAACGCGCCAATCCTCGTGCTCGACGAGGCCACCGCCGCACTCGACTCCAAGGCCGAGGCCGAGGTGCAGAGCGCCATCGACCAATTGAGCGAACACCGCACAGTGCTTTGCGTGGCGCATCGACTGTCCACGCTGCGCTCGATGGACCGGGTCATCGTACTGTCACGGGGTGCGATCATCGAAGAGGGGGATTTTGATGAGTTGATGGCGGCGGCTGGCGTATTTTCAGGCTTGGCCAAGGCACAGGGCATCACTGCCTGAACGCACCTCTCGCTTGGCCAAGCGCCCGCCATTCGCGTCAAAAACGCTTGCCAGAACAGGCTGCGTGCTGTACGGGCAAGTATCTTTCCGATGAACCCATCAACTATAATCAACCCCATTCTGGCGTCCGGCGGAGACCACGGCTACCTGTACGGACTGTTTTTCCTGATCCTCGCGCTGATCATCGGAGCGGCGGCGCGGCACTTTTTGAACAAGGTTCCCTTGCCTTTCACGGTGGTGCTGATGTTGATCGGGCTGGGGCTTGGCTTCGCCTTCCGCGGGGCCCACGAGGGGGGCGCTCATGCCGCCGGGCACGGCGTGGGGCACGACGGTTTTCTTGCCAAGCTGATGGATGCATTGCGCGGCTCCGTCGAGTGGGGGGCCAATCTCGACCCGCACCTGATCCTTTATGTTTTCCTGCCGATCCTAATTTTCGAGGCGGCGTACGCGCTGGATGTGCACGTGTTCAAGAAATCATTTTGGAACGCGTTTTACATGGCGGGGCCGGGCATCGTGACGGCAACGCTAATGACCGGCGGGTGCGTCATGGTCATCTACTCACTTGGCTGGGGCCTGACCGAGTGGAACATCGGCACAGGGGATTTGGGCTTGTACCTCGCGATGTTATTCGGGGCCGTGGTGAGCGCGACCGATCCCGTCGCCGTGGTCGCGCTGCTCAAGGAACTTGGCGCGAGTAAAAAACTGGGCACGCTTATCGAGGGCGAATCGCTGCTCAACGACGGCACGGCCATCGTGGCGTTTGTCGTGCTCATCGGCGCGGTGACCGGAGCCAGCGTGTTCACGGTGGGAAGCGCCATCTCGGGATTTTTTGTCATCGGCTTGGGCGGCGCGGCGCTGGGCATCGTGGTGGGTCTCGTCGGCGTGGCGTGGGTCAAGCGGGTGTTCAACGATCCGCTGGTGGAAACATCGGTGATGCTGATGACGGCATACCTCGTTTTTTATGCGTGCGAACATTTCTTCGCCATCTCCGGCGTGCTGGGCTTGGTGACGCTGGGCTTGGTCTGGGCGGGGATGGGCCGTACACGGATCAGCCCGGAGGTGCAGCATTTCATGCACGAGTTTTGGGAGTTCACCGCCTTCGTGGCCAACGTGGTTATCTTCATCGTGGTTGGCGTAGTCATCGCGCTCAAGGTTCACCCGCAGCCGATCGATTATCTCGTCTTGGCGCTGGTTTACGTGGTGATTCACCTCGTGCGCTTCGTGAACATCGGTGTGCTTTATCCGATCATGCGCAAAACCGGCTATGGCCTCCCCAAGAAGGATGCCGCCGTTGTCTGGTGGGGGGCATTGCGCGGAGCCATCGGCTTGGCCTTGGCCTTGGTGGTTTATGGCCAAGCGCCCGAGATGCACTTTGAAGTGAAGAACGGGGGCCACGGTTACACGGCGGACTCAAAGGTCTTTTTTGTGGATGCCGACGGCAAACGGGAGCAGTTGGAGAGTGTCGCCCTCACTTTGGCCGCGGCGCATGGCGAAACTCATGACGACGCACACGGCGAAAGCCACGGCGAGGAACACGCGGGCGCGGCCATCGCCGGCTTGGCCATCGGCGGTGATTATTTGAAACCGTTTGACGATGATGGAGCGAAGCTTGCCGTGCAGCGCGAGCGCTTAGCCAACGGCAAAATCGTAATCGAAGGCGGTGACGGAGCGGTTATCGAGGCTTCGTTGCTTGGCATCTCCAAGCGGATTCGCGACCAGTTTCTCTTCCTGATTTCCGGCATCGTGCTGCTGACCCTGCTGGTCAACGCCACCACCATCAAGTTTCTCGTCAATGGCCTTGGCTTGACCCGCATCCCGGCGGTCAAGGCCAAGATGATGACCGCCACCTCGGCCAGCATTGTGAAAAATTGCGAGAACGAAATGGACGTGCTCAAGTCCGACTCGTTCCTCGGCGGCGCGAACTGGAGCCGTGTACGCGACTTTCTGCCACAGCCCATCGTCATCACCGATGTCGAGGGAGATCCGGATGCGATTGACACGGTCGCCGAGACACGCCGGCGCATTCTTGAGAAGGAATCGAGCAACTACTGGAAACAAAACCGCGAGGGTCTTCTTGGTGCAGGCGGCGTCAACCAACTGTACAACAACATCAAGGAGGTGCTCGACCAGGGCGGCAAGGTGCCGTTGAGCGACCGGGACTATCTCGACAACATCTGGGAGGTGCCGAAGTGGATGGAGTCACTCAAGGGGCTGCCGGTTTTCAGGCAAATTTTCATGGATCGGCTGGCCACAACCTATGAATCGGCCAAGTCATTTGTCATCGCCCAGGAAGAGGTGGCCAAGCTGGTCGACAGCCTGGTGGCCAACACCGAAGGGGATATCGGAAAGGAAGCCGCCGATGAAAAGGCTAAACTGCTGAAAGGGGAAATAATGCAGAACCGCCTGCGTGGGCTGAACTTCCTGCGAGACATGCGGGAAGATTACCCCGAGCTGATCGTCGGCATCGAGACCAAGGACGCTGCCCGGTCGGTGCTCAACCACGAGCGTAACACAATTAAGAAACTCAAGGCCGCCGGAACAATTGAACTGGACGAGGCCGACCAGATGATCGTCGATGTTGAGGGCCGCATGAAGGAGATCATGGACCGGGCGCTGGTTCTGCGCCTGCCGGAACCGGAGGAGATATTGCGTGAGGTGACGTGGCTCAAGGGCTTGTCTGAGGATAACATCACAAAAATCATCGGGCTGTCCAACAAACGCACCTATCAACCGGGCGACATGATCATGGAACAAGGTGACCGAGGCGATGGCATGATCCTCATCACCCGGGGTAGCGTGAAAATATCCATCATGGACACGGTCGTGGACATCCTCGGCCGGGGCAGCGTGATCGGCGAGATGGCAGTGCTAGCCGGCGTGCCGCGCACGGCCGACGTGATCGCCGACACCTCGGTGACCGCGCTCTGGATGCGCAGCAAAGAGATGAACGAGGCGATGGCGGAATCACCCGCCTTGGCCCAGGGTTTGTGGGAAACCGCCGGCCGGCGGTTCGCCGAAAACCTTCTCAAGAGTCAGGAGCCTTATCTCCACATGTCGCAGTGGGAGTTCCGCCGCTGGCTCAGCGAGGGCGAGGTCGACTCCCCCGCGCCGGACGACTCCCTCGACCTATACGGCAAGGTGGCTATTCTGCTTTCCGGCACAGCCACAGTCCAAGGTACACCGGAGCCGGTGAACGCCATCACGCGGCTAAACGTTCCGAAGGCCAGTTTCCCGGATGGTGCCAGAGTCTGGATTCATCCGGAGAGTTAAATGAGCGAGACGCAAACCGGTTCGCTGGCCAACCGCGGCCGAAAAGCGTTCAAGCTGGGGGCACTGGTGGTACTGGGCTGCACCGCCCTGTTTTACTTTACCGGCTGCATCTGCGGCATGAACGCCGGTTACGGCAAAAGATGGTTGAGCCTCGCTGACGACAAGTGGGAGTTCACCGAGTGCCTCTATTTTTCCGCGATCACCCTGACCACCATCGGCTACACCGACCTGCTCGGCACCGAGCAATGCGCCGTATACAAAGATGCCAACGGTCGTTACCGGTGGGAGAGCAACACCGACCCTCACACCAGCGAGGAGGGCTACGACAAAGTCAGCGAGACGCTGTACGCCGACTTCACGCCGTGGACACGCATGCTGACCACCCTCGTTGCGATCATCGGGATAACTTTTTTCCTTTATGTCATCGCTCAAGTGACCTCGTTCTTCGTCGAGGGACAGTATCAGGAAATTGCCGCAGCCAAGCGGGCGCGAAAACAAATCAAGCGTTTCACCGGCCACTTGATCCTGTGCGGCGGCGGCGGCAACGGGCGCATGGTTTTGGAGCAGGCACAAAAGGAGGGCGTGAACTGCGTCGTCATCGACCGGGACAACGAGGTGATTCGCGAACTGCGACAAAAACACCCCACCATTGCATGCCTTAACCGGGACGCGACCGATGTCGAGTCACTCGAGGCCGCCGCGGTGGATCGAGCCCGGGGCGTGGTGTCCGTGATGTCGGATGACCGGGCGAACCTCGTGACAACCGTCACCGCGCGCCAACTCTCCCCAAGCGTCAGGATAGTCAGTCGTTGCGTCAGGGAGCAGTCAAATCGCCAACTTCAATATGCCGGGGCGGACTCTGTCGTGAACACGGCCAAACTCATCGGGCTTCGGATTGCCAGCGAGTTGATCCGGCCGACTATGGTTGAATTCCTCGGGATCATCCTTGGCCACGATGGCACACAGGATCTCGTCATCTCCGAGATTCACCTCCAGAAAAAAGACGACGCACGCACCTTGGGCAGCCTACCGTTGGCCCAAGCCGCCGGGGTGGAGATCGTGGCGTTTCGGCGAGGTGAAATCTACACCTTCAACCCGGCGAACGACGCACTTCTCCATGAGGATGACGAACTGATCATGCTCGGCACCCGGGAGACCATCAGCCAGCTCTCCCAAGCCATCGCCAAGTCTCCCGCAAGCCCGGACCATGAGACGACGCCGGAACAACAATCGGGGCAACCAGAGGATACGGCCCCAGTCGCCGAAGGAGAGTCAGCGGAAGGCGGCTTGGAACTGCATGGCCATTTCATTATTTGCGGTGCCGGGGCGGTTGGCCGAATCATCGCGGCGGAGTTGTTTGCCACAAGACGAACCTGTGTTTGCATTGACAACGACCGCGAAGCCCTCAACGAATTTCGCAGAACCCTGCCAAACGTGCAGGTGATCGAGGGCGAACCCTACTCCCCGGACGTCCTCGCTAGGGCAAATGTCAGGGACGCCCGCAGCCTGGCCACAACCCTATCATCTGACCGCGACAACCTTATCGTCGTGCTCACCGCCATGCAGGCGAATCCTTCCATCCGGGTGCTGAGTGTCGTGACAGATGAAGCGGATCACCTCCGGCTTCAACGGGCCGGGGCCGAGACAATCTGCCCTGCAAAAATCGGAGGCCGCAGGATGGCCTCGGAGCTGTTACGGCCAACGGCAGCCACGGTGCTCGACCGGATGATCGACTCAAGTGGTGCAGTACGTTTTGAGGCCGTGGTGGTCAACGAGGGCACCGAGCTGGCCGGCGTGAGCTTGGCCAAGGCCGGCCTGTTCAACCGCACCCGATTGCGCGTCCTGGCCGTCCGCAAAACGGGCCAGCAACAATATGTCATCAAGCCGGCCCCGGAGACCATCCTCGACCCCGGCACGGTCCTCATCGTCAGCGGCCCCACCACCAACATCACAAAGCTCGTCACCCTTGCCGGCGACTGGGCCTGACCCGCCCACTTGGCCTATGGCACGGCCAGGCAGACGACTTGGTTTCGGTCGCGGACGTAGAGCCGGCCATCAGCCAGGGCCGGTTGGCTGCGTGCGCCGGAGCCGACGACTTGCGAACGGCTGATCTCCCGCCACCCGGCCGGAGTCACTTGGCCAAGCACCAGTTCACCGCTCTCCATCAATGCCAGCAGTCGGTCGCCGCTGAGCAGCATCATGCAGTCGCCGAAATCATCCACGCTCCAGCGCACCTTCCCGGTGGCCAACTCGACACAGCGCAGCGCCGGAACCGGCGGCACATCTGCTCGCCCGTGTGTGCCGTAAATAAATCCGCCCCGGTGCATCACGCTCGCGTACTGGCTCGAGAGACTCGTGTCGTTGGACCAAACTTTTTTGTAACTGCCGCCTGCCATCCGCAGCACGAGTGCCCCAGTGTTGTAGCTGGACGTCAAAAAAATCAACTCGCCAACAACCAGCGGCGCGGCGGCGTTCACCGAGGCTTGGTTTCGCGCGCGCCAACGGTTTTGAAAATCGATTTTGCCGTTGGCCGGATCTACCACGGCCAAGCCGGTGCGCGTGAAGAACACCGCGCGGCGTTTGCCGTGCAGCGTGGCCATCACCGGCGACGAGTAACTGGCCTCGTCATCGAGCGTTTTCCAAAGCAGCTTGCCGGAGTTTTTATCGAGCGCGACGATCCCGACCCCCGCCTCGCCGCCGATATTGAGCAGCACTGCGTTCCTCTCGACGAGCGGCGAGCAGGCCATCCCAAAAAAACCGTCGGAAGCGCGGTACGATTTCTGCGTGTCCACTTTCCAAAGCGTTTTACCTGTCGCAAAGTCGGTGCAGACCACGATGCCCTGCCCGCCCATTGTGTAAACCCTATCCCCGACAATCGACGGCGTGGCCCGCGGCCCGGCGGCGCTCCCGTAACCGGCGACAAAGCTCGAGGCGTAGTTGTTTTCCCAAAGCGTTTTGCCGGTCTTGGCGTCGAGACACTCTATCGTGTCGTATCGATTCACCTCGTGAAACAGGATCGCCCTGCCCTTGGCCACGACGACCCCGCTCATCCCCGCTCCGATATTTTTTTTGCGCCACAACACCTTCGGCCCATCGCTTGGCCAGGCGCGTGCCAGCGCCTCGCCCGGATAAACCGCATCCCGACCCGGCCCCAAATACTGCGGCCAATCCGCCGCCTGCAAGCCAAGCGCTACAAAACCCAGCGCGAACGAGTGACAAAAAAAACGTTTCAGCAACAACATGGCGAAGCAGCAACCTAGAGAATCTCCACACCCAACGCGAGCCAAAGCCGGCTAAGTGTAGGGATTGTCATTTTGGAGCGACTCAGCGACGGCGCTCGGAACCAAGCCGTCGATCGATTGGCCAAAGCGGAGCCGCTCGCGGATGGCGGACGACGATACCTCAAACGGCCAGCCGCGGAGCGCTTGGCCGCAAAACGGTTCGGGGAAATCTGCAACCGCTTGGCCGGGACGCGGCACGACGACGAAATCGGCGAGCTTGGCCAAGGCGGTGGCCTCGCGCCATTGCGGCAACGTCGGCACGTGGTCGGCGCCGATCAGATAATGCAGCTTGGCTTCAGGGTAGCGCGCGGCGTAGGCGCGGATCGTGTCGATCGAGTAGGAGACGCCGTCACGCTCGACTTCCTGCGGATCAATCTCGCAGTCGGCACAACCGGCAAAGGCCAGATGCAGCAGCAGCAGCCGCGCGGCGGTGGGCGCCGGTTGCTGCTCCGGCTTGAACGGCGAGCGCGCTGCGGGGACGATGAACAGCCGGTCGAGCGACAGTTCCTCCAACGCCGCCCGGGCCACCAGCACATGGCCGTTGTGCACGGGGTCGAACGAGCCGCCAAAAAGTCCGATACGCTTCATTGCTGCATGGGGAGCACACGCGGCCCGCGTGTGGATTTCGGCGTCTCGCCGAAATTTGCCCGGACGGGCCGCCCGGGCCGGGTGCGCTCCCCTTTTGTGCTCATGCCGGCTGTCGGTCGAGGGCATTTTCCTCTATCACGCCTTTGACTCTTGGGAACAATTTCACTGCCTCGATGATCATCCAGATTTCTAGCGCGATCGTGGCAAGTCCGATGCCGCCGAGGAGGTAGCTCGGTTCGTGTTGGGGAAATCCTTCTTTAACACTCAACAACCAGCCCGGGTTGAACCAAAGTTGATGGATCATGGCCCACATAGGCATGATGAGCATGAACACCATCGGTATAACAAGGAACCAAATCGCCCGGCCACGCCGCCAGAGATAAAACGTGATAACCATGAATGACAACCCTGCGAGCAGCTGGTTTGTCGCGCCGAACAGTGGCCAGAGAATGAGCCCACCCTTGCCGGAGTAGGCGGTCAACCAAGCAATGATCCCTGTGGTCCCGCCCTCCTTCATTTGGTCAATGGATTTCTGTGTTTTCTCCCTCGCCTCGGGTTGAGTCTGCTTGGCCAAGGATGCAAGTTCCATTTCCGGCGTCACCTGGCCAGAAAGTGAAGCGCTAAGTGGAACTTCCGGCGACGCATGCGGGGTGAAGGCCATCAAGATTGCCACCGTAATGGCGAACACCGTTGCGCCGTGTTTGTTCTGCAACAAAGCAAAGGGTAATGCCGGTTTTGCATCTGTCTCATTCACCTTTCCACCCAGTATGGCGGCGAGTTCCTGGATAACGTAGCGTTGCAGGCGGCAGGCGGTGTCGAGGGTTGTGCCAGCAAACGACGCGACGAGCACGCCCATGAGCGCAATCGAAACGGAGGGAGACAACCCAAGCGTCTGCAGGAAATTTGCCGAGCCGTTGACGAACGCGCCAACCTTGGCCGAAAGCGCTCCAGCGGCGCTCCACGATGCGTACTGCGCCTGCCAGGCGGCTTCGCCGGTGAGCAGTGTTCCGTCCTTCATCAGGCCGAGACCAAGCCCGGCGCCACAGGCTA